>JAGVEE010000406.1 GCA_020058405.1 Sphingobacteriales bacterium | reverse complement strand
CGAGTGGGGTAATAATAAAGGATTAATTAATCCAGAATTCGCACCAAGACAAGAATTGAAATTACTTGAAGAAATTGGGGAGTTGGCTAATGCAATTATAAAAAACAATGTAGCCGAACAAAAAGACGCAATAGGAGACATATTTGTAGTTTTGGTTATTTTGTCCGCTCAAAAAGATAAAATTATAAATCACCAACACGAACTTGATAACGAAAAGTTAGAAAAGTTATTAAGCTTGTCGCCTCGTGTAGAAAAAATTACATTGAAAGATGTAAAACTTCGCACATTTATAACACAAGATGCGGATAGAAAAGACATGGTTGCCCATGTGTATGATACCACATATGGAGTTGTAAAAAGAGGGATAGATAATTTGGTGGTACTCGATGATTCAATTGTAAGGGGTACTACTTTAAAGCAAAGTATATTAAGAATACTAGACAGATTAGGTCCTAAAAAAATAATTATCGTTTCTTCTGCACCACAAATTAGATACCCAGATTGTTATGGGATTGATATGAGTAGGATGGGAGAGTTTGTTGCATTTACAGCAGCTATAGAGTTGTTGAAAGAACAAGGAAAAGAAGATTTGATACAAGACGTTTATGAACGTTGCAAGAAACAACAGTTTTTACCAATAGAAGAAATAGAAAATTTTGTAAAAGATATTTACAGACCTTTTACTGCTGAAGAAATTTCTAAAAAGATTGCAGAAATTGTAAGACCCGACGATATCAATGCAGAAGTAGAAGTGATATACCAAAGTTTAGAAGACTTGCATTATGCTTGTCCGGATAATTTAGGCGATTGGTACTTCTCAGGAGATTTCCCTACACCAGGTGGTATGCGCGTAGTTAATAACGCGTTTATTAATTATGTGGAAGGAAATAACAAACGCGCGTATTAATAGAAACTATTTATTCAAAAAAGTATACTTATAATGTTTTAAATAATATCCTTGCCTGCGAAGTTTTATTGATGTTTTCATTCGTATTATACAACACTCTATACTCCTCAGGCTTCAATTTATCTTTCCTTAAGTCGAGTTTTGATTCTACTAATAAAATTTTGTCATTCACATTTTTTACACTAACCATATAATTACCTATTGCATTAAAAACCCATAATTCCTCTAAATTATTTTCTAGTAATTCTACAGATTTATCAAATTGTAAATAAACCTTATACGTATCAATGTATTTAAATGGGCAATGATAGTTTAAGATTCTGTTATTATCGTTTGTTCTTAATTTGAAATGATCAACTAAGCCTACCAATGGAATAGAGTAGGTGGTATTATCTATTTTTTGCATACCAATGGTTACTTTACCTTGGTAATTGAAACCAAATCCGTAAGGAAATACATTTTCATTTTTTTCTACAGAAAAAGTATCAATTTTATAAGCTTCGTTTATATCGAAATTTTCTGCAAGAGATTTGTTTTTATCATCTTCCTCTAAAGCGTTTAACACATAATTTCTATATCTATTAGAAAAACTACCGTTAAATGTGTTTTTGCTTTTAAATGTTGATTCACCGCCAGCTAAGTTCACTTTAATATTCACCATAGTAGTTCTAGTATTTATGTTCGCTTCATAACCAGGAATCCTAATTTTATTTACATCCGTTTTTAACGAATTATTGGTTTTACGTGAAACCATGATGGCTTCTGTTCCTAAAATTCTATATGGCAATTCATCTAAATGATATTTTTTACTTGTATTTGAAGGATATATAAACCTTACATTGCCGGCAGTATCTTGAGATGCATAAAACACATCTGTAATCATATTCCCTGATGCAAACGCAATATCCATTTTACCTTCCACTCGATCTCTAGCAAAAACTATGTAAAACTTTATATTGTTTTCTGATAAGTAATTCTTAATTAAATTATGAATGTTTTTCTCATCTATTTTTTTCGTATTAATATAATACATCGCCGATTTGGAAGTAAATTCATCGCTTGTACTTACTATTTCTAGTGAATCATTTATGTAATTAACCAGTTTTTCTACCAACTGATCGGTTGTTAAGTTTGCATTTGCTGCTCTAAATTTTTTCATATAACCATTGTAACTAACTCCTTTGTAAGAGTCTAAAAAGTTTACATTGGTATACACATTTGCATAATTATCATAAATTTCAGCCCAATCATTATTTAAAATCCCCCATTTTGCTAAGCCCTCTAGAGGTCTTCCGTTTACAATTACTTTACGAACAGCAAATCTTATAAATGGTAAGGTTTCTGTAAAGTCCGATGAATATTGATCTCCTAAACCTTCTAAATTTGTGAGTGTCCATGTAAATACTGCATCATTCATTGCTCTTTTAATTACAGGGTCTGGTAAATCGTTATACATTCTAAAATCTGTAACTACCGAATTGTCTGTGGTATAAGAAAATACTGATTTAAGCGTAGGTATGTCTGTATATAAATGTACATCTCTACCCGTAATAAATCCCTCATTTTCTATCGCATATATTATTTCAATTTCATCTCCAATTTCAACACCAGGTATAGAAATTCTTACATTCTCGTATCCATCACGTTCAGAATCTTCCTTAATTTCTAAAATTTTAATTTCCGAAGATGTTAAATCCACAATACGTCCATCTTGTTTTATTGTACGAGCATCAAATTTAGTTATAGAGCTATATTTCCCTTTGTTTATTGAACATATAGAATATTCTTCTAAACCAATTTGCGTGTAAATTTTAACTCTTATACGTATACTTTCAATATTATATATTTTTCCAGCGCTAAGGTCTAAATTGTTTTTTATATCATGTTGCATGTGTACCATTACAGCATCATTGTCTGTTAAAGTGTCAGGGATATTGGTAGTAGGACTTGCAGCAGGCCATACATGCTCCTTCACTTTTAGTTGTGCATATCCAGCTTGTATAGTAATAGTGATAACTAGTAAACTAGTAAATAATGATTTCATGATTAAGTGTTTTTAATATGGATAGATTTATTTTATTGTAACTAGGGATAATATCTTTAGTTAATACCACATACGGATTCTCGTATTTATATTCTATAATAAGTTTGTTTTTCTGGTGTGTAACATTAAAAGTATATACAATATTATTTTCTGTAAACTTAAAATTAGAGTATAAACTTTCTACTCTATTTATGTTAAATGGAAACTCAATAACTAGTGTGTTTTTGTTATTTGTTGTTCGATATAAAGGATAATTTTCTGTAGTATCAATTTCCTTGTCGAACGTATGTATAAAAGGACTAAAATTAAAATTGAAAAATGTTTTATTTTCAACTTTAGTTAAAACTGTAGGATTTAAATCTATTTCACCACTAATATTTATTGATTCATTTTTTTTCAAATATTCAATATTGGCAAATGAAATATTATAATTCCGATCTTGGTAGTATTTTTTTAATAATTGTTTTGATTTTGTTGTAGAATAATTTTCAGTAATATTCTCTATAAAAATCTTACTGTATCCTTTATATTCATTATCAAATGTTCCTTTTATTTTTCCTTGATCAATTTTTATGTTAAATATTGATGTTGTTGAATTAAACGTGCCATCCATTTTAGGGATGTCAATAATTTGCGCAGCATTTGGCTTACTAATCATTGCTTTCGTTTCTTGTATTTGTTGGCTTGGTTGGTCGTATTTTCCTAAGCGTTCAGTGGCATCTAAATAGTAATATTTATTATTATGTTTCAATACACAAATTACATGATCTGCACTCGCTAAAGTTGGGAAGTTAAATTGAAATTCGTTACTCAATGTTGAAGATAAAGCAAGTGAAGCATCGAAACCTAAATAAGTATACATGTTAGTTAATAATAAAGCCATGTCTTTACAATCACCTTGCTGTTTATATAAAACATCGTCTGATGGCCGAGGTCTAAATGCATTTATTCCATTTTCAATATCTATATATCTAATTTTTTTTGTTACAAACTTAAATACATGTTTAATCAAACTGTCTTTGTTTGAATGTATTTTTGCAATGCTATCACAAACACTTTTATATTTTGTAGAAGGAGTTATGCTGTTAATTAGGTTTTGATACCAATTATTGAAATAGGTGTAAGGGTTTTCTTTTTCTGGACAAACTAAAACTCGTATTGCACAATATTCATACTTCTGTTCTTTTTTATTTGGTATTGTTGATTTATTAGAGATGTTGAATATTTTTCTAAAGGTGTAAATCTTTTCGGTACTCGTAATTGTACTGTCGATGGTTAAATTTTCAATCTGCTTTACATCTTCAAAATCTATAAGTAAATAGTACTCTTTTGGAACCTTAACAATACTTTCTGCTGTATCTACGCTATAATATTCAGTTTGAAGAAAGTAGATTCTAGAAATGCAGAATAACTCGGAATTAAGCAGGCTAGCATTAAATTCAAACTCTTGACTTAAATAGCCATCATTTACAAAATCTAATTTATATGCGCTATATCCATCAAAAAAATTGTCAGGAAGTAAATCGCTTTTGTAAATACTGTTTTTACTTAACTTCTTTTTCTTATTGTTTATTTTTTGATA
>JAGVEE010000259.1 GCA_020058405.1 Sphingobacteriales bacterium | reverse complement strand
GTGGTTGAGTTGAAAGTATGGTTACCAGCAAATTGATGACCCATTTCATGAGCAACATAATCTATATCAAACGCATCGCCAACTGGTGAAGGAGAACCTGTAACACCTCTTGCTTTTGATGAAGTACAAATTACACCTAAACCTGCAATACCTCCACCGCCAGTACTAAACACGTGACCGATGTCGTAATTTGCTATTCCAATTCTTGCGTTTACTGTAGTTACATTTTCTGCTAACATCGCTCCTCCATTCGAATTCGAGTATGGATCAGCAGCACCAGGTAAGTAAATCAATGTATCGTTGTTTTCTACAATATTCATGTGTACTGCAACATCTTTTTCATACACACCGTTAACACGGTTCATAGAAATAACCATTTTAGCTAAAACTTGTGCTCGTGTTGGATTTGCTAGTCCGGTAGCTGCAGCAGAATATTCAACAGTACATGCTAATGCTAATCTGTAGTTACGCATTTGTATTTCAGCAGCACTTGAATTTCGGTTATAGTAATTTTCTAAACGAGTTTTAGTTTCTTCCATAAACTGTTCATCAGCTACAGTAGAACATGTAAATGTGTTTGCCCAAGTAGGCACATCTCTTCTATAAAAGCTCATGTATTGAGTAGTAGTATAATTAGAGATTGGGTCGATAAAATAGCGCCCTTCATCAGATAATACCATTGCATGGAAACCGAATGGACCAATATCCATCTTTACGGTATTTCTAGGATTTTCAATACTTATACCTGAGTAGGTTTTTATTTCAGAATATTTATTAGCAAGACCTGCTTCCATCATTGGTGTTTCAATAATTTGAAATGATTCTGTAGAACCATATGGCATTGGCAACTCTACGATTACAGGTTTCACTCTGTTGAAATTTTCGATAGCCGCCGATGGTGCCTTTAGTAACAATGATTTCAAGCCTTCATAATTCAATGTTAATGATCGGTATTTATCTGGATAAACTTTTGTGCCATCTGTAATACGATTTAATGTATTAGCTGGAACATCAGACCAAAAAGAATTATTTGCATTAGCTTGAGAAATCATCGTGATGATGACTACACCTAATAGGGTTAGAGTTTTATTGAATTTAGTTAACATTTTTAGTTTTTTAGATTTGCTAATATATATGATTTTTAGTGTCTACTAGCAATAATCGTGTCAAAAAAGAATAGCCCTATAAAAAGGGCTATATTTTGCAAAAAAATTTCAAAAATTACTGATTTTATAGAAATATATTCTAGTAACTCTCCTTTGTATCCGTGTTGTCTTTTTTAAATTCATTCATTTTTATGAACGCTTTGCCCATTCTTGTGGCCAAATTTGTTTCATACGTCGCACTTTTATCAAATGCTACGATGGTATTATATTGAATTAAAGATTGTTTTTTCATTGCACTTTCTGGTGCATAAATTAAGCTAAAAGGCTTTTCGAGCGTAAGCGGGAATAACAATATTCTTCTGGTTGTTTCAACCGTATTTGTTCTTTTTACATCAATCAAAGTAAAATCAATAGTAATGGTTTGTAATTGATCTTTATAACATACCGAAGTGGGTTCCGATTTTAAATGTAAAATAAGTTGATCGTTTTGGTCAAACGAAGCAGCAGTAACTTGGTATGAGCAATTATTTTTTGCAGCAATACTTGATGAAAAATAAACCAAAGGTTTGTACTTCAATATTTTTTCAAGTATCCATACTTTTGTTTCTTCAATTGTAGGCTCTTTCACAACTTCTGCAGGCGGTGGCGGTGGTGGCAAAGGTTTTGGCGCTACTTTCTTTGCAGGTTTTTTTCTTTGTCGGTTCGGTACCTGTGCAGTAGCATCAGCATACATTAACACTATGCTCAGTAAAAATATTATGGATACTAGTTTTTTCATTTTTATTAATAAGATAATAATTCGTTAATGGCTACACTTACTTTGTCGGCATTCGGAATCATTGTTTTTTCTAAAGTTGAATTTAATGGAATAGCAGGTAAAGATTCTGAACCTACCACTTTAACTGGTGCATCTAAATGCTGAAAACATGCTGAAGATATTCTGCCTGCAAGTGCTTGGGCAAATGAGTTATGTACAGGTTCTTCTGTTAACACTAAACATCTTCCGTTTTTTTGTACCGATGCAAAAACTAGTTCGGTATCTACTGGATGTATGCTTCTTAAATCTATAATTTCAACTTGAGATTTTATTTGTTTCGATGCATTTTTAGCCCAGTACACTCCCATTCCATACGTAATAATGGTAATGGTTTGAGTATGTTCTTCGGTATTCGATTCTTGCACAATTCTACCTTTACCAATCGGGATGATGTAATCTTCATCGGGTTCAATTGTTTTAGCATCTTCGGTACCTTTTATTTTCGACCAATACAAGCCTTTATGTTCTAACATTACAACTGGATTGGGGTCGTAATAAGCTGCTTTCATTAGTCCTTTTAAGTCTGCCCCTGTAGAAGGATAACAAATTTTTATCCCACGAATATTTGCTAAAACAGATTCTACAGATGAAGAGTGATAAGGACCGCCACTGCCGTATGCGCCAATTGGAACACGGATAATTGCACTCACTGGCCATTTACCATTTGATAAATAACAAGAGCGAGAGACTTCTGTAAATAATTGATTTAAGCCTGGCCAAATGTAATCTGCAAATTGTACTTCTACAATTGGTTTTAATCCAACTGCCGACATTCCCACGGTGCTTCCAATAATAAATGCTTCTTGTATAGGTGTATTAAATACTCTATTGCTTCCGAATTTGGTGGCAAGTGTTGCGGCCTCTCTAAATACACCTCCTAAACGTGCACCCACATCTTGCCCATATAATAAACACTCCGGATGTTTCTCCATTAATTCTTTTACTGCAAACAATGCAGAATCTACCATTACAGTAGCTTCTTTTCCTTGTGGTTCTCTTTCGCCTTCTTCTTTTGTAACAGGAGTTGGGGCAAAGTCATGCGTAAATAAATCTTCCGGACGAGGATCGTCGGCTAATAAAGCACGATCGTATTGTAGTTGTACGTCTTTACGAACTTTAGCATCCAATGCATCTAAAATTAACTCTTCAATACCCGAATCCGCAAGTTGTTTTTTGAATTTTGGAAAAGGGTCGCGTAATGCAGCCTCCTCCAAATCATCGCGGTACCATTCTTTTCGAACACCAGAGGTATGGTGATTTAATAGAGGAACTTTTGCGTGTATTAAAAATGGGCGACGCTCTGTACGTACCGTTTTTATTACCTCTTCAATGGTTTTGTATGATTCGTAAAAATCTGTTCCATCAATTGATCTTACTTCTAAGCCTTTAAATCCTGCAGCATATTCACTCGCGTCCATTGCACGAATTTCTTTTGCATTTGCAGAAATATCCCACTCATTATCTTGAACTAAATATATAATTGGCAATTTTTTAAGAACTGCCATTTGAAATGCTTCTGCTACTTCCCCTTCAGTAATACATGCATCGCCCAAAGAACAAACCACAATTGGAGAATTTTCATCTACTGCTAATAACCCTGTGTTTTCTTTGTACTGTATACCCAATGCTATACCAGTGGTAGGAATTGCTTGCATTCCGGTTGCCGAGGATTGATGTGGAATTTTAGGCATATCCGGACGATTTAAACTTGGATGAGAATAATAGGTTCTCCCTCCAGAAAAAGGATCGTCGCGTTTAGCTAATAATTGCAACATTAGCTCATAAGGTTTCATTCCGATGGCTAATAAAATAGAATCATCACGATAATAAGCAGATAAATAATCTTGTGCTTTTAATTGCAAACCCATTGCTAATTGAATGGCTTCGTGACCTCTAGAAGTAGCGTGAACGTATTTTGCTGTTACTTCTTTATTCGCTTCATAAAGTTCCGTGAGTGCTTTAGCAGTACACATTAACTCCCAAGCTTTTAATAAGATATCTTCAGAAATTTGACTATTTGGCTGAACAACTGGTACAGGTTCAACTTTCTTTTTGTTTACTCCAAGCATATTTTACAAAAGTCTCAAATATAAGAAAAGTATTTTAATAGCTAGGCGCCTGGAACAGGGAGAATTGAGCCTGGAGCGTGGAGCTATGAGCAACTGCGTAGCTATTCTAACGACTAAAGACTAGAGACTAAAGACTACTTAGCTTTAAACTTATTAATTGCATTTACCGTAAACTCAGACAAAACAAGCTTTCCACTCATTTCTGCTCTTTCAATTAACAAGGTATCCCAATGGTCGGTTCCTTGCCAAGCAGCTTTTTTGAGTAACATCATGGCTTCAGGGTTTGAAGTTGATAACTTGTGTGCTAATTCATTCACTGCTTTATCTAAATCCTGAACTTCCTCAAATATCTCGGCATACAATCCTTTTTCTTTTGCCCAAGTAGCAGTTTGCCATTCGCTTGCATTTATGGCTAATTGGCAAAAAGCAGAAGAACCCACTTTTCTCTCCACTGCAGGACCTACGACAAAAGGACCAATACCCACGGCTAATTCGCTAAGTTTAACAGATGCAGAACTTGATGCTAATGTATAATCTGCTGCAGAAGCAATACCTACTCCGCCTCCAACAGCTTTGCCTTGTACTCTGGCAATAACAAACTTTGGCGCTTTACGCATGGCATTAATTACTCCCGCAAATCCTGAAAAGAATTTCTTCCCAGTTTCTAAGTCTTTAATTGAAATTAATTCATCGAAACTCGCACCGGCACAAAATGCTTTCTCGCCTTCGCTTTGCAACACAATAACTTTAGCCTCTGCATTCGCACCCATCAACTCAATTTCTGAAGTTAATTTCCTTAATATTTCTCCTGGCAAAGAGTTGCTCTGTGGATGAAAAAAAGTAATGGTTCCTATGCCGTTGTTGATGCTTGATTTTACGAATGCCTCCATATGAATTACGAATTAAAAATTACGAATTACGAATGCAACAAATATAGTAAAAATATCATTCAACATTTGTAATTCGGAATTCGTAATTTGAAATTTGTAATTTGTAATTTAAAAAGTCATTCTAAACATAGGTACCGGAAAAAACCCTTGTTGGTATTCGGTTACAATGCTATTTGTTTCGGGATTATAACTTTGGCGAAATACATTTTTATTGTTTGTTAAGTTTTGAAAATCTACTGCAAATTCCATGGTGCTTTTTTTCATTTCTTTGCGGTAAGAAAATTTAAAATCGGTACGGAAATATGGATCTTGACGTTCAGAATATGCTCTATCATTATCATACACTGCTTCCTTAGCAATCGATGATGCTGCAAAATCAATAGGAGTTAAATACCTACCACCCGATTGTGTAACTTTTAAATTTAGGGTTAACACATCGCCTTTTGTTCCTAATTTAAATTCTTTACCTAATAAAGCATTTACTACATAATTTGTATTAAAAGCGGTATTACGTTCTATGCCATCACTACCCTTGTATTTAGAATCAAATACTGATGTAGTTAATAAATAATAAAACCCTTTATTAAAAAATCTTTCTAAAGTTAATTCAACTCCAATGTTTGTGGCATTGCCATTATTTACTAAGCTATCCACGTTAGAAGGTGCAAAATCAGAACCAATATTCGCTGCAGAAAACGAACTTGAATTTTGTGTTACGGGTATGTTGTATAATGACTGGTAGTAGCTTTCTACTTTTATACGTGTATATTCTGTAATCGATAAATCGTATGCTAATACATAATGATTACTGTAGGTGAAATCTAGGTCTTTGTTTGTATAAACTATACCGTTAGGAGTTGGAGTAATTACATAGTATGAATAAATATTTTGTGCTTGTGCATGCAGGCCATACGCAAATGAAAGCGAAGAACGAGCATCCACTAAATATTTTAAACCAACTCTTGGTTCTACAGAAGTTGCTTTTGATAAAGAGTGATATTGGTTATGAATACCAGTGTTTATTGAAAGTTTTTGAGTAAACCTATGTTTCCATTGTGCATAGGCTTGCATTAAATAATTTTCATCTTCAATATCTACTCGTACATTTTTTATATTTCCATTTACAATTCTCGCATTATATAAATCAAATTGCAACAAATCATTCATCATTCCGAATTGTAAAGTGTTTTTAGCATTTATTTTATAAGATACAATTGCATTTGCACTCCATTTATTTGTAGTTAATTTAGATTCACCACTTGGAAATTCTTCACGGGTAATATAGCTGATAGAATCACCATTAAATTGCTCGGCCGTAGTAGTTAATCCTGCAGTAATTTTTATATTTATTTTTGAATTTAATTGATGGTCAAACGTAACACCCGTAATGCTTGTAGCATATTTAACTTTTGTATTTGTATTTTCAGAGCCATACAAATCGGTTTGAGTGGTATCCACCTCGTTTCCTAAAAAATTTACCTTACTGTTTCCTGCAATACCGAAAATACTTAGTTTAGATTTAGCATTTAGCGGAATAAAAACTTTATAGTTTACATCTTGATAATCGGGGATGGCAGAACCTGTGCCGAAATTAATTCCCATTGCTTTAAAAACTCCTAATGTTGAATATCTGTAATTCACTAAATAAGATGCTTTAGATTTTTTTGAAAAAGGACCTTCGGCACCAAATTCAAAACCATTAAAACCTATTTGACCAACGAATTCGGATTTATCAGTGTTACCATTTCTTAGTTTTAAATCGAATACTCCAGCGGTTGCATTTCCATATTGTGCAGGGAATGCGCCCGTCATAAAATCACTCTTATCTAAATTATTATTATTTAACATGCTTACAGGACCACCGGTACTCGAAAGTGCACCAAAATGATTAGGATTCGGGATGTTTAATCCTTCCATTTGCCATAACATTCCTTCTGGTGAATTACCGCGCACTACAATATCATTTCGCGAATCGTTTGCTCCACTTACACCAGCAAAATTCGCCGCCATTCTAGATGGGTCTCCTAATGCTCCGGCATATTTTTTGGTATCTTCTAAATTAAACGAACGAGAACTTACGGTACTCATTTCATTATTCGTGCTTATCTTATCTGAAGATCTTTTATAAACAATTTCAACTTCATTTATTTTATTTACCTTCTCCACTAAATTTACGTTTAGCTCTACTTCTTTACCAGTAGTAACTAAAACATTACTTATAACTTGATCTTCATAACCTAAATAAGAAATTTTAAATGATTGCCTACCTACTGGTATTTTTGTTAATTTGAAGTATCCGTTGACATCTGTTACTGTACCTACAACAGTTGTAGCATTTAATAAAATCACATTTACTCCTGGCAATACGCTTTTAGAAGCGTCGTCAGTAATTCTACCTTTTACAGTTTGTGTTGATTGTGCAGAGGTTGCGGTATACAGCAACATCAATATAAAAGTAAAAATTTTGGTTCTCATATTTGTTTAATTTACTCAACAAAGATGGGGTCATTAGAATTACTATTCATTGATTTGAATCAATAAGTTCGTAACAATTCTATTTCTTGATTTGGATCAAGTTGTAATTAATAAGCGTTTGCGAATTCGGCTTAATGCCTCGGGAGTTACCCCTAAATAAGAGGCTATCATATATTGTGGCACACGTTGTAATAGGTCGGGTCTGTTTTTAGAAAACTTTTTATATCGAGTTTCTGGAGTCTCGAACAGTAAGGCATTGTTACGTATTGATATTTGAGTAAAAAGAAATTCTGCCATTAAACGACCAAACTTCTGAAAGTTTTTAACCTTGTCATATAACATTTGAACTGTATTATAATCTAACAATACCAATTCGCATTCTTCAAGCGCTTCAATGAATAATTTACCAGGTTCTCTCAATAAGAAGCTACTATAATCGGAGCAATATTCATTCTGAGAAAAAAATGCTTCGATGTATTCCTTACCATCAATAAAATGATAACACTTCATCAAGCCTTTATTTACAAAGGTTACATCGCTACAAATATCGCCTTCAGAATGCAATTTTTCACCTTTTGATAATCTTAGCATACGAAAATTTGGCTCAAGCAAGGCCCATTCCTCGTTGCTAAGTGGTATGAATTTTTCGTAGAATTGTCGAACCTGATTGAGTTGCATTTTTATGAATTGTGAGTTCTGAAATAATTAGTACTCTGTACTTAGTACATTGTACAACATACATTGTACTAATTTTGGATACGCTTCTTCACCATCGTCAGAATTGTAGCAATTGCAACGGTTTCGCCGGTTTCGTCGTAAACATCTACTAAAAACTTAACAATTCCTTTCGCAACATCTTCCTCCGATCGTTTTTCTTGATCAACTTTTTCTTTAACTGATAATTTAACGCCAATTGTTGCACCAGGGTACACCGGTTTTGTAAACCTACACTCTTCTAATCCGTAATTAAGTAAAACAGGACCTTTCTTAGCATCCACAAATAAACCTGCTGCTGCTGAAAGTATAAAATATCCGTGTGCAACTCTTCCTTCGAAAATTGTTCCATCTAAAGAAGTAGCATCTGTATGTGCATAAAAATGATCCCAACTTACGTTCGAGAAATTTACAATATCAGCTTCTGTAACCGTACGTTTTGCCGTAATTACAGTTTCGCCCACTTCAATATCTTCAAAATATTTACGGAACACATGTACATCTTTTTCTTTGTAATCTGATCCGTATTGGTATTGATTTGTTACAGCAGTTAAGGTAGTTGGCGAACCTTGTATGGCAGTGCGTTGCATGTAATGTAATACACCTCGCTTGCCACCCATTTCTTCTCCACCTCCTGCTCTACCTGGGCCTCCGTGTGTAAGCATAGGCATTGGCGAACCATGACCAGTACTTTCTTTGGCACAATCAGCATTTAACACTAATATTCGTCCGTGGTGTGAGGCTGCTCCAATTACAAAATCTCTCGCAACTTTATTGTCGGCTGTTACAATCGAACAAACTAAAGATCCTTTGCCAAGTTTTGTTAATTCAATTGCTTCTTCTAACGTATCATAAGGTAAAATTGTACTCACCGGACCAAAGGCTTCGATGTTATGGCAATCTAAATTTTTAAAGGGTTCTTTATTTAAAAACAATATTGGCGACATAAACGAGCCTTTGTTTACATCGGCACCCATCACTTCTACTTTATCTAAATTACCAAACACAATTTCTTGTGTTTTCATTAATAATTTTACATTTTCAATAACATCATTTAATTGTTCCTTACCAGCTAAGGCTCCCATACGAACACCTTCTATATTCGGATCACCAATTGATGTTTTTGCTAATCGTTTTCCTACTTCAATTTGTACGTCTTCTACAAATGCTGATGGTACAATAATTCTGCGAACTGCTGTACATTTCTGTCCCGCTTTAATAGTTATTTCTTTGCAAACTTCTTTCACAAATAGTTCAAACTCTGGAGTACCCGGTTTAGCATCAGGTCCTAGCACACTTGCATTTAATGAGTCCGCCTCTAAATTAAAAGGAACCGATTCTGAAATTATGCGTGGATGTGCTTTTAATTTCATACCTGTACTAGCAGAACCTGTAAAAGTTACTACATCTTGGTTGGTAACCGATTCTAAAATTCCATTTGCAGAGCCACAAATTAATTGCAAAGCACCTTCTGGTAGTATGTTAGATTTTACAATTTCTTTTACCACCACTTCCGTTAAAAAAGAAGTAACTGTTGCAGGTTTTACAACAGCTGGCACACCAGCTAATAAGTTTACAGCAATTTTTTCTAACATCCCCCAAACAGGAAAGTTATATGCATTAATGTGTATAGCTACACCTTCTTTTGGTACACAAATATGGTGGCCAATAAATGATCCATTTTTAGAAAGTTTTGCAGCTTCCCCATCCACATAATAGGTTTCATCTGGAAATTGGCGACGTAAACTTGCGTATGCAAATAAATTCCCAATACCGCCTTCAATATCTATCCAACTATCAATTCTAGTTGCACCTGTTGCCCAACTAATTTTATAAAAATCTTCTTTTTTAGAATTCAGATGCATGGCTAATGCTTTTAACATTCTACCACGTTCATGAAATGTCATTTTACGCAATGCCGGTCCGCCAACTTTACGTGCATAATCTAACATGATTGTAAAATCTAAACCAGAACTGTCTGCTTCGTAAATTGCTTCGCCAGTAATTGAATTATATAATGTTGTTGCTTTGCCACTTCCTTCTACCCATTTGCCTGCGGCATAGTTTTGTAATTTTTGCATACTAATTTATATTGAAAATTATGGTAATGTAATTGTTCCACTTTTTGTGTACCAAATATGTAATTCTGGTGTTAGTCTCCCCGCTTTTATAGCAGGATCTTCTTCAAGCCTGACCTTAACATCATTCATGTCTGAGGTCGCCAACACTAATATCCCTCTCACATTATTATCATCCATTAATGGACCCGCCATTATCAACAATCCTTCTTCTGCCAATTTAGATAAGAAAGCTAAATGCCCTTTTTGTATGGCCTCCGCTTCCTCTTCAGCTTGGTCTCTATGTGGTCCTGTATTTAAAAATACCAAGACATATTTTTTCATCTCTATCTCCGTTTTCTTTTCAGGAGTCTTCGCTGCTTCTATTTTATTTTTTTGTGCAAATGTTAAGCTCGTTGCACATGCCATAACTAAAATTAATAAACTAATGCGTTTCATGTTATTTATTTTTTTTCCAAGTTAAATATATATCCTGTTGTTTGGGTCTGTTATTTTCAATTTCACGAAGTGGTTCACAAGGCTTTAAGCTTTCATAACAATCTGCAGGTAATTGCTGATATAACGAGGTGCCTTTTGTTTTCCATTCAATCATTTCATCACTTACTTCTTTAATTATTTTAGCAGGATTACCCACTACAACTTTTCTATTCGGAATGATTGTTTCTGCTGGAACAAAAGTTAATGCTCCCACAATACACTCATCACCTATTTCAACATCATCCATAAGTACAGCATTCATTCCAATTAAGGAATTTTTACCAATACGTGCTCCGTGTATAATTGCACCGTGACCAATATGTGCCGATTCTTTTAAATGTACGGTGGTTCCGGGAAACATGTGTATAGTACAATTCTCTTGTACATTACATCCATCTTCAATTATTATTTGACCCCAATCTCCACGTATGGCAGCACCCGGACCGATGTATACATTTTTTCCAATAATTACATTTCCTGTAACGGCAGCTTGAGGGTGCACAAATGCACTTTCATGTATTACTGGTTTGTATCCGTTGAACTCGTATATCATACTCTTTCAATAATTACTGCATAGCCCTGACCAACGCCGATACACATGGTTACCAATGCATATTTTTTATTTTGTTCATGCAATTCTATTGCGGCTGATAATAAAATTCTAGCACCCGACATTCCCAATGGGTGACCTAATGCAATAGCCCCTCCATTCGGATTTATTCGAGCATCATCGTCTTTTAATCCCCAAGAACGAATGCATGCTAAACTCTGTGCTGCAAATGCCTCGTTCAATTCTATCACATCCATATCATTCATTGTTAATCCCGCTTTTGCTAAAGCTTTGTTAGCTGCTTCAACCGGACCAATGCCCATAATTCTGGGAGCTACACCTGCAGCACCCATAGACACTATACGTGCCAATGGTTTCAACGAATATTTTTTCAATGCTTCGTCAGATGCAAATAGCAATGCCGCTGCTCCATCATTTAATCCCGATGCATTTCCTGCGGTTACGGTTCCTTCTTTTCTGAATGCCGGACGAAGTTTAGATAATATTTCAGTAGTAGTAGTTGGCTTTATAAATTCGTCATCTGCAAATAACAATACATCGCCTTTTTTCTTCGGAATTGATATCGCTGAAATCTCTTGTGCAAATCGTCCGCGTTCTCTTGCTGCTGTTGCTTTTTGTTGAGAACGCAATGCAAATGCATCTTGATCTTCGCGTGAAATTTTATGTAAGTCGGCTAAATTTTCTGCAGTTTCTCCCATCGCATCCACTCCATACATTTCTTTCATCTTCGGATTGATAAATCTCCATCCAAAACTTGTATCGTGCATTTCTACATCTTTACCAAAAGGAGTACTTGCTTTAGAAATCACCCATGGACCGCGTGTCATGTGTTCAATACCACCTGCAATCATTAACTCAGCATCGCCAACCATAATATTTCTTGCAGCATCCATTGAGGCTGATAAACCTGATGCACATAATCTGTTTATAGTAACACCCGGAATCTCTTGTGGTAATCCTGCTAGTAAGGTAGCCATACGAGCTACATTTCTATTGTCCTCGCCTGCCTGGTTTGCACAACCCAGTATTACATCTGCCACTTCTTTAAAATCTACTTCTGGATATTTTTCCATTAAGGATTTTAATACATGTGCCGCTAAATCATCAGCTCTAACTGTCGACAATGTTCCTGTAAAACTTCCTATTGGTGTTCTTACTCCGCCAACTAAGTATGCATTTTTCATATTTACCATTCTTTATCGCTTCTATAAACTGTACCTTTGAACAAGGCTACAACTTTGTTGTCTTGGTTTAGTACAGAAATATCATAAATACCTATTCTATTTGTTAATGATCTTTCAATTGTTTTAGTAGTTAATACATCTCCTTCTTTGCAAGGCAATGTGTGCGAAATAGATGTTTCTATCGACATGCTTTTTCTACCGTAAGAATTACTTGCAAATGCCAGAGAACTATCGGCTAATGAGTAGGTAATTCCACCGTGTAATACATCAAAACCATTCAACATTTCTTTACGCACCAACATTTTTAACACCGAAATACCTTCACCAATTTCTACTAACTCTATTCCCAACCACTTGCTAAAAGCATCGTTGTCGAACATTTTGTGGACAATTTGTTTGGCATCCATATTTTAAATTTTTTTTATTATTTGGTTATTGAGTTAATAAATTATTAGGTTATTAGGTTATTACGCATTGAACTAACTAATTTGCAATTTTACTCAATAACATATTAACGTAATAACCTAATAACTTATTAACCAATTAACCTATTAACTCAATAACCTAATAACTTACTAACTCAAAAAGTAAAATGTTTCTTCTCCCTAACCATATGTTTCAACAATACCGAAGCTCTATATCTATCTTCTTCGTAAGTTGAAATTAATCTCTCTAATTCTTCTAACACAATCCCTAAGCCAATTTCATCTGCCCAGGCTAATAATCCTTTCGGATAATTAACTCCTTTTGTCATGGCTAAATCGATATCCTCTTTGCTAGCAATTCCTAAATACAAGGTATCAACAGCTTCGTTAATGAGCATGGCAATTATTCTGTTAAAAATATAGTTTCCTAAATCAGCATCAATTGTTGCTTCGGCTTTTATAACACCTTCTCTATAATCGTAAAAACCAATTCCAGATTTTCTTCCAAATCTTTTCGCTTCGTATAATCTTTTCTGACTTAAAGATGGTTTAAATCGTGGATCGTAAAATAACTGCTCCCACACGGTTTCCGTCACTTTATAATTTACATCGTG
>JAGVEE010000212.1 GCA_020058405.1 Sphingobacteriales bacterium | reverse complement strand
CATTCATTAATTGATCAATTAAAAATAATTACACAACATTTACAATCACTCGAAAAGATAAATCCGAGTATTGAAAAAATTTCGGAGCGAATTAAAAGTTTACTGATTGAAGTTAAAGACATTACTTCTGAAATAGAAGACGTAGCTAGTAATACGCACATTAACCCAGAGCGTTTGCAAATTATTCAAGAGCGCTTAGACCTAATTTTTAGACTTCAACATAAACATCGGGTAGACAGTGTTTCAGAATTGATAAAAATACAAGATGAATTCGACCATAAATTACAATCATTCGATCATCAAGATGAAGAAATACAAAAATTAAAAGTAGAAAGCGAAGGTCTTGAAAATGAATTACGCGTAATGGCTAAGACGATTTCTGTTAACAGGGTGAAGAGTTTTGGAGTTGTGATTAAAGACATCAGTACAAATTTAAAGGAACTTGGAATACCGAATGCGAATTTAGAGATTGAACATTCAACAAATGAAAGTATTCTAACAAAGGATGGTATAGATGAGCTTAAAATATTATTTAGTGCAAATAAAGGTCAAAAAGCAGAAAGCATTAGTAAAGTAGCATCTGGAGGAGAGCTTTCAAGAGTAATGTTGTGTATAAAATCTTTATTAGCGAAAAAAGAAAAATTGCCAACTATTATTTTTGATGAAATTGATACGGGGGTTTCTGGAGAAGTTGCTTTAAAAATGGGTGCGATTATGCGCAGTTTGTCTGAGAATATACAAGTGATTAGTATTACCCATTTGCCACAAATTGCAGGATTAGGTGCACATCATTATTATGTATATAAAGACCATAGTGCAGCTGAAACGGCTACAAAAATAAAAGAATTAGACCCTAACGAGAGAATTGTAGAAATAGCTAAAATGTTGAGTGGGGATAACCCTAGTGCAGGGGCATTAGAAAATGCCAAAGAATTACTTAAATTAAACTAATACAATTATATTTACCATATCAATCAATTAACAAAATATGTCGCATAACTTATTAGCCGGAAAAAGAGGAATTATCTTTGGGGCTTTAAACGAAAGTTCGATTGCTTGGAAAGTAGCTCAAAGAGCAGTTCAAGAAGGCGCAAAAATTACATTAACAAATGCTCCAATTGCATTGCGTATGGGCGAAATGAACGCTCTTGCTGAAGAATGTAAAGCTGAAATTATTCCTGCTGATGTTACCAACATGGAAGACTTGGCAAATTTATTTACAAAATCGGTAGAAATTCTTGGAGGTAAAATTGATTTTGTATTACACTCAGTTGGGATGAGTATTAATGTGCGCAAAGGCATACATTATACAGAAGCTAACCATGAGTTTATGCACAAAGGATTTGATATTTCGGCAATGTCTTTACACCGTGTGTTACAAACAGCCTATAAACAAGATGCTATAAATGAATGGGGTTCTGTGGTTGCTTTATCATATATTGCTGCACAGAGAGTATTCCCAGATTATAATGATATGGGTGATGCTAAAGCATTGCTTGAATCTATAACAAGAAGCTTTGGTTATCACTATGGAAAACATCGCCATGTTCGTGTAAATTCTATTTCACAATCGCCAACCTATACAACTGCAGGTTCTGGAGTTAAAGGCTTTGACGGATTCTATAATTATGCCGATAAAATGTCGCCATTAGGTAATGCTACAGCAGACCAGTGTGCTGACTATTGTATAACAATGTTTAGTGATTTCACTAAAATGGTTACGATGCAAAACCTTTTCCACGATGGTGGATTCTCATTTACAGGTGTAAGTCCTGATGTGATTGAATCGTTAACCACAAAATAATGAATTAGACGTTAGTCATTAGTCGTTGGTCATTAGACAGTATAACGACTAATGACTAATGACTAGCGACTAGTAAATATGAATTTCTTTAGCGCAATATATCAGCAATTACAGCTTGATGCCAACAAAGAAATTATTACATGGCCTGATGGGAGTAAATCTACTGGCCAACATCTTTTACATAAAATTTCTGAAATTCAAGCATCATTACCGGAATCTGGTAATACGATATTAATAGCTCAACCTTTTAATTTTGATACTTTATGCATAATACTTGCTTGTATTGGTAATGGCAACCCTGTATTAATATATGCGAAAAATGTCGGTTTGAAAAATTATATTACCTATTTCAAACAATACAACATTAAACATGCCTTTGCAAAAAATATTCTACTACGTCTGTATTTAAGTTGGAAGGGTATTCAAACCTTAAGTACAAAATCAACATCTATATTTAAAATTAACATTCAAGAAATTGAAAATAATCATGTAGCACTTATCAGTTTCAGCTCTGGAAGTACGGGTGTAAATAAAAGCATAGAGCGAACACATGCATTACTTACTGAACAAGTAAATGCAATTCAACAAACATTTAAAAATTGGGAGAATAAAACAGATTTTCCTTTGTTCGCCAATATTTTGCTTTATAATTTATCAATCGGTAAAAAAACAGTTATCCCAGCTATAAAGAATTTTGATTTGCACTATTTGGATTCTGATAAAATAATTAATCAATTAGTAAAAGAAAATATAGAAACCATAACAGGTAATGAATATTACTTTAACAAAATATGTGAAGCATTATTATTAAAAAAACAAAACATAAAAAAAATTAAAGGCATTGGAATTGGGGGCTCTCCTATTTCTAATTTATTGATAGAAAAAATAAGAAAGTGTTTCCCGAACGCAACTATTAAAATAATTTACGGATCAACAGAAGCTGAACCTATTAGTATAAAAACAATTGAAGAGGAATTATGCCCTGTGTATTTCGGATACAATGTGGGTACTGTGCATCCATCAATAGAAATAAAAATCGACAAACTATTTAGCACGAACATACACGGTAATGATATTGAAATTGGAGAGATTACAGTTAAAGGCAAACACGTTGCAATACGAGCTAATAATGATTTTTTACATACCGGTGACTATGGATATTTATTAAACAATGAATTATATTTAACTGCAAGAGCTGGAAATACAGAACAAATTAAGGGGTTACAGCACTTACAATTAGAACATTGTGTTTCGTATAATTTAAAAAAATCTGTTGCAATAAAAATAATAGATGGAACAATCCATCTATATTCTGAACATAAAATTGAAATAAAAGAGATAGAAAAGATTTTTTTTATTACCTTTAATAGTAAACTCCCCATCATTATTAAACATACAAAAATACACAAAGACCCCAGACACATGTCTAAAATTTTGTATCATAAAATTAAATGAAGTCGGAATTCCATCAAATAGAACTAAATAGAATTAGGTATTCTATCGTATGGGAAGATTATCAGTCTTTTTATACGGGTTTAGATATACAACGCGACGATGAGCTATTAGTAATAACTTCGGCTGGTTGTAATGTTTTAAATGCGGTATTGAAACTACCAAAACGGATTACTGCTGTAGATTTAAATCCGTATCAAAACAAATTATTAGATTTTAAAATTCAACTGTATAAATATGCTGATTACGATACGCTTGCTACCTTATTGGGCATTAGAAAAAACAAGACTTGCCTAGAAACTTTCGAAAATGTTAAAGATTTATTTGTGAAGGAAGATTACTTAGCATGGAAAGAATTTTTCAGTCAACATCCAGATGGTTTATTAAGCAGCGGTCAACTCGAAAAATACATCACTAGTTTTTATCCAAGTTTAACAAAAGCAGAACAATTGCAAATACGTAAATTATTTAAAGCAAATAATTTAGAAGAACAATCCTTGATATTTAATGAACTCATTAATAATACATCTTTTGAAGAGAAATTTAAAAAACATTTTGATGATGAACATTTAAGTAAAGGAAGAGATCCTCGATTATTTAAATATGCTGATGAAAATGGAGGAATTGCATTTTATAATAGATTTGCAAACTACACGAAAAAGGCATTATTGAAAAATAACTTCTATTTAAATTTTTTCTTTTTTGGATTAGCTGATATTGATGAAAGCATTGTGCCGCCTTGTTATCGTTTAGAAAACTTTCACATTATTAAAAATAATTGCGATTTAATTGAGATACATACTTCAGATGTTATAGAATATATTGAACAAAATGAAGCTGAAAATATAACTAAAACAAGTCTTTCGAACATATTTGAATACACTAGTACTGGTGATTTTGAGCAAGCAATTGCGAGTATAAAACATCATACACAAATAAATACAATATTATTTTGGAATTTATTACACGAGCAAGGTATAAGTAAACCTTCCATCTATTATATAAATAATACAAAATCTGAATTGATTACATATAACGAATCATGTTTTTATTTTAAAAATGTACGAGTATTAAATTTATAAAATGAGTAAAGAGAAATATTTCAGCACTGATTTTGTTCACGAAATGATGATTAAGCACAATAAATCATCTGATATTATTGTGCACGGTATAGAACAATTTGAAATTGATAATTCGGCTAGTATATTGGTAACATTGACTTCCGAAAGTTCGGATGCATTTATTGGGCACTTTGGAATTCGTGTAAGCTATAGTATAAATGGTAATACTGTTACCAAAAAAATGGTAATGAAAGTTAAACCACATGGGACTGCAATTTCTGATATGTTGAATGGTTTATCATCTATATGTAGCAAAGAGGTACATGTAGAATACGAAAAGGTGAAAAATATTACTGGATTTTATGATACACACGATAAAGAAATATTTATATATGAAAATGCTTCTTCGAACATGTTTCCACAAATATATGGTAGTTATATAAATGAACAGGAAAATGTATATATTTTATTGATGGAATATTTTGAAGATGCAGTTTTGTTAAACTCTGTAATGGATACTGATGCTTGGGATGTTTCTAAAATACAAATTGGTGTGGATGCTATGTTGGCTTGGCATAAAATAAATACTGGCAATACAACTTGGTATACTTCTAACTATAACGATTACAGAACAGAAGAACAGATACAAAAATTACAAGCTACTTGGCAGGTATTACTAAATAATGCAACAGAAAAATTTCCGGAACTATACTCTGATACTTTTACTCAAAAATTAACTATTGGAATTAAGCAAATGCAAGTACTATGGACAGAGTTAGAAGAAGTTCCAAAAAGTGTAGTACATAATGATTTTAACCCACGAAATGCCTATTTCAAAATAAAAGAAAACGCAGATCCATCTATTTGTGTATACGATTGGGAACTGGCTACAATACATTTCCCGATGTACGATTTAGTAGAGTTTTTATCGTTTACAGCGAGTAGTTTAAGCGACGATGAACTTTTGTATTTTATAAGATATTTCCAAGCAGAAATTGCTTCAAGTATTGAACTTTATGAAGAGGATTCAATATTTAATGCATGTTTGTTATGTAGTGTATATGATTTCGGATTACACAGAATTGGGATGTATATGATGGCACATTCTGTAAGTCCATATCCTTTTATACCACATGTATTAAAAAATTACGAACGCCTATTGAATTATGTAACTCAACATTGATAAGAGAAAAGAGCGTACATAGATTTATCATGTGGAAAATAATTGCTAAATCTCAAAGAAACATTTCCTTCTCTCATTAGGCAAAAGAGCACTTCTTCATAATATTCTTGAAAAGAAATCATTCCATAGGCACCTAAAAAATTCATCAATCCATTTTTTCTAAAATCCGGATGCACGCCTACCGATTTAGCAAGTAAAGTTTTCTTTTTCAATAAATGGTAATGGTCTTTAAAGGTGATGGTTTCTGGCACATCATTTAATTCCATATAATTTGGGTGACAAAGACTAATAGCTGCAAGCCTCCCCGACTTCTGATCTCTAAAAGTTACAGATGAATGTGGGCATAATCTGTTCACAAAATTACAAGTGAATATTGAATTAAATTGTTCGAAAGTTATTTTTCTATAAAAGGGATTATCGCCGAATGTCTCGTGAATTAAGGTATATAACTCAAATTTATTTTCTTCCCAAAAATTTGCAGTAATTGGAATAAAATCAAAAGGTATGGTTTTTAAATCGGCTAATAAGGACTCTTTATTAAAATAAACATCTTTAATTGTTTCTTTAGTAATCATTCTACTTTCGTACTCTGTTTCAATTTTAAAATCATTGTTCATTAATAAATTCAAATAATAATTTGGATTTACTGGTTCTTTAT
The DNA here is from genome assembly GCA_020058405.1 of Sphingobacteriales bacterium. GTDB lineage: Bacteria > Bacteroidota > Bacteroidia > Sphingobacteriales > Sphingobacteriaceae > CAJBVG01. The sequence continues at coordinate 239 of JAGVEE010000212.1, read as the reverse complement.
CAAACTGAAGCCATGATGGATATTTACCAATTCTAACTCTGTAAGGCAAATACGTATTAAAATTTATAGGACCAATGAGTTGTTTGTAGTTTTTAGATTTGGCATCTTCTTTCAATAAATCAAAAGCTTGTTTATTCAAAGAAGCATCGTTCTGAGTTTCCCAAAAACCAAAATAGGCTGTATTAGAATTTGGGGGGATAATCCCCAATAATCTAATATTTTCATGGTCTGTATAAATT
>JAGVEE010000077.1 GCA_020058405.1 Sphingobacteriales bacterium | reverse complement strand
TTTAGAATTCTCATTCAATAAGATTCTTCCATCCAAAGAAATTATTTTCACTGAAGTTATTTCTTCCTCAAGTTCTATCGTTAATAAATCATTTACTGGATTAGGATAAATTTTCAAACTTGAGTTTTCTATTTGATCAATCCCTGTATTCACAAGTGTACTATCCAATATTATATTTTCATCACCTGCTTGATAAGTAGTGTAGGCAATAAAAGCAACCATCATTTCATCTTTTGTATTTTCACCTGCCGAAACATTAATAGGAGGGTTACTAGGGTTTCGCGGATTGTTACTTGTATTATCGTAAATAGCTTTTGCTTGTAATATAGATTGACGTGGTATTTTAACTAACCTCTGAAAAGTATAAAAACCTTGCCAATGAAAATCCCAATCTGGTATGCGAATTAGCTTAGTAGTATCCGTACTTTTTGTAGAAAATATTGTGTACGACTTTCCAATTAAATGCATGTGCGGAAATATTCCAACTACAGAAATATCACTATTGCCAGAAGTTGTTCTTTGTGTAAATTCTTTAACTGTGTTTGCAGGTATAATTAACGCAGGTTGCTGCAATACTGGTGGGAAATGATACAGTGGCAATTCCATATTAATAACTCTCACAGGAGTTGTAGATGTGTATTTGATGTTCACCTTCGTACTGTCTGCTTTCGCATTACTATTGGGCGCATAATGCACTTCTAACACCAAATCGGTTCCTGCTGGTAATGCATACCCCATGTTATCGGGTAAATAAAATATACCTGCGCCAGGTGTCCATAATCCTAAAAGTTCTGCATTTGGGCTTGCGGCTCCGGTGCCATTACTTGCATAACCCGGTCCAGGATCTAGGCTATCTAAATTTCTAGAATATGAACTTGGATCGTGGTATAAAATAATATGATGTACAATACTAGCATTGCTTGGTAAAAATTCAATCGCATTTACATGCTTAGTTCCACTGTGCGTGGTAGGCATTACAAAAGTTCTGTAATCGTCGGTACTTAATTGAACTGTATATTTTGGGAAGGTAGTGCTTTGGTCTATTCTGTTTAATTGAGAGCCAAGTGAAATAGTAGGCGGCACCGGCGAAACGCCCGTACCCAAGGGTGTTCCGCTGTCTACCCATTGTGATATTAAACTTACTTCAGCATCTGTTAACCTGCGTTCGCCAACAAAATTTGTATACGTTGGGTCGGCTTTCCAAGGTGGCATGTGCCTATCTAAAGTATGGTATTTTATAGATTGTGCTCTGTCTTTTGCATCGTCGTAAGTTAGTATTGGAAAAGGTCCAATGCCGCCTTCATGATGGCAGTTGGTGCAATTATTGTAAATTAATTTACCTACACCACCGTTCCAAGTTGCATCTTGTGCAAGTACATTTAGTTGGTTGGCAATTATTAAAATCAGGAGTAAAAACTTTTTCATCAGTATAAATTATACTTAAATATACTGATAAAACTGAATTCATCAACCTAAATCTTTTATTCCCACCATTTTGTATTAGGAGTATATTTATTTAGGGTGATGGTTTCGCCAATCATCGGTGTGCAAATAGCAATGTTCTTTTTATTCGCAGCTTTTGTAACACGTTCAATCGGTTCCGACCAAGTGTGTAAGGCCAAGGTAAATTTAGCCCAATGTACTGGCAATAATAATTTCGTACCTAAGTCTTCTGCGGCTTGCGCTACTTCTTCGGGCATCATGTGTATATAACCCCAAGCCGGGTTGTATTGCCCACATTCCAAAATACTCAAATCAAAAGGTCCATACTCTTTACCTATAGTTTTAAAATGATCATCGTAACCACTGTCGCCACCTAAATAAATATTTTTTGTTTTCGTTTTTAAAACGAATGATGACCATAAGGTTTGGTTACGAGTAAATCCTCTTCCCGAAAAATGTCGTGCTGGCAAAGCTGTAATTTTTATCTCATCGTTGATGTTTGCACTGTCTGTCCAATCTAGTTCTGTAATATTTTCTGCAGGTACTCCCCAATATTCTAAATGCGAACCAACACCTAAAGAAGTGTAAATATGTTTTACTTTATTTTTTAATTGAACAATGGTTTTATAATCTAAATGATCGTAATGATCGTGCGTAATAATGAGGTAATCTATTTCTGGTAAATCTGCTAAGGTGTAAGGGTGTTGTATTGGGTATGCTTTGCCGAAGAAGCTTACTGGCGAAGCGTTTCCTGCAATTACCGGATCTATTACAATGGTTTTGCCTTCTGTTTGTATAATATAACTTGAGTGCCCCAACCATGTTAAATTAAAATCTGCGGAATCTACTTTTCCGAACATTACTTTTTTAGAAGGAATAGTGTTTTCTGGATTAGTGGGTCCTTTATCAAAATATAAGTTTAATATTTTCCAAAAATTATAACCATCTCCAAAATTGGGAGTATGATGAATGTTTTGAAAAGCACCCTCGCGGTAATTTTTAGATTTTTTTATTCTTTCTAAACGTGCACCTGTCGGATTTTTTCCAAAGCTGGCTTGTTGTGTGAAAAGGTAGATAACAATAGCTAGTAGGGCGAGGATGGATAG
>JAGVEE010000129.1 GCA_020058405.1 Sphingobacteriales bacterium | reverse complement strand
TTTCTCGTATTCGCGAGCACGTGTAAAGGCATCAATAAATACTTGCTCAACTCCCATACGTGTTTGCGGGAAACGCTCACGCTGATCGTCGCCCCAATTACTTTGCTTCACGTTTTCGCCCAATGCAAATTTTATAAATCCATCGGCACCTTCAAACTTTAACTCTTCCGCATTTTTTCCGTAGCGCAATTTAATTAAGGCAGATTGTCCGCCAATTGGATTTGCAGAACCGTGCAATAATTGCGAGGTAGTAACACCTCCAGCTAATTGCCTGTATATGTTTACATCTTCAGGGTTCAATACATCGCCAATTCTTACTTCAGATGTTACCGCTTGCGAACCTTCGTTAACTCCTCTAGATATTGCAATGTGCGAGTGCTCATCTATAATTCCTGCAGTAATATGTTTACCTTTTCCATCAATAATTTTTGCTGATGCATCACTTAAGTTTTTCCCTACTTTCACAATTTTTCCTGCATCAATTAATACATCGGCATCTTCTAATTTACCCTCGGCTTCATTGGTCCAAACAGTTGCGTTTTTAATCAACCATTTTTGCGCTGTTGGTAAAGAAGTACTTCCATAAGCTGCAAATGGGTAAATAATATCACCTACTACAGGCTTCTCTTTTTTCTCCTCTTTCTTCTCTTCTGCTTTCTCTGTATACAATGCAGTACGTGTGGCTACCCAATTTACAGGGTTGCTATTTAAACTTCCTTCACCCGTAATTTTTATTCCGTTTGTATTGTTGATGGTACCGCTTAATCGAACTTTCGTTTTAATAGTAGAGTCGCTTGGTTGGAAAACCATCGATATTAAATTTGAATTCCAACTTACACTCACTTTTGTTTTGCTACTATCTAAGGCAATTAAGTTCCAATCTGGTTTGTCTTTAGATCCACCTGCTTCTAATTTGTAGGCAAGGTTTCCAACTTGTAAAGAGTAAGTGCCTCTTACATCCATTGTTTTTTCTCGCTCAATTACATATTCATTTCCTGCAATCCAATTGCTTAAAATAATAGCTTCTTCATCTTTAAAAATATTACCAGTAGTTATAATGAAATTCGCTTTCATTCCTGCTTTTAGTTCGCCAACCATGTTGCCAGCATTAATCATTTGAGCCGGCACTTTTGTTAAGGCATCTAATGCTTGTGCTTCCGAAAGTCCATTGTTTATTGCCTTGCGTAAGTTTGGCCAAAAGTCACTTACACTTTTTAAATCACTGGTGGTAATGGCAAATTTTATTTTTTCTTTTTCGAGATAAGCAGCATTATATGGAGCCAATTCCCAATGTTTCAACTCATCTAATGCTACATATTTAGCATCGTAATAATCTTCTACATCATATGCCTTTGGGTAATTTAGGGTAATAACCAAATTAGCATTTATCGCTTTTAGTTCTTTCAATCGTTGGTAATCGTTACCAACAGTTTTGTATATAAAATTGATTCCAAACTCAGTTGCAATTTTTTGCGCTCTAAATACATCATACAAATCACTACACTCAAAAAACTTAGTCATTGTTTTTTGTTTGTTGATGGCTTCGTAAGTGAAATTTGTTTCAGCATTATTTTTTGAGTACCAATCGGCATCGTAAAAAGTTTGACGTAATAAAGCAATACTTCCCATAAGTGATGAAGGGTAATCTTGCGAAGAAGTTCCTTTGCTAAATGAATAATGAGAACTTGCATCTGTTTTTAAGATTACTAAATTTTCATTTTCATTATTAAGGTTTACAAAAACGGAAGTACCTCTAGCAATTCCATCTTTCTGAAAACTCAACACGGCTCCAAAACCTTGCTCACGCATGCTTTCCGCCTTATCATTATTAACACTAAAGCTAGATTTTGCATCGTATTCTGCTTTAATTGCTTCGTTCCAATGGTACGCACCATTTTTATTTGATAAAAACTGTGGGCCACGGTTTTCGTTTCTTGCCCTTTTTGTTTCAGGTATTCCGTAGCTAGAGTAAATGTCTATAAACGATGGGTAAATAGTTTTTCCTTTACAATCTATTATTATAGAGCCCTTGGGAGCAGCAATACCTGCACCTAAACTTTGAATAACACCATTGTTTACTACAATTGTAGCGTTTTCTATGGTTGTACCAGAGTTGGCAACCACCTTTGCATTTATAAATGCATAAAGGTTGGGTTTTACATCTCTTACTCCGTTTACAGGGAATGTTTCTTGAGCACTTACATCATGTAAATAAAACAAGGTAAACAGTATTAGATAAAATAATTTCTTCATGTGATTTAGATTGTTGGAATATCTAATATAAATATTATTCGAAGGAATCAAAATCCTTCATCAGCATAATCCATAAAAAACACAGTTTAAGCGCTCATTAAACAGCTGTATATCATGCTTGTTACAGTCATATGTTTTTTACATTGATGTATTACCAACGTTACATAAAATTGATGTTTTGTTTACAGGGTCGTAGTACTTTTGGGTGTCGAAATAATAATAAAGAATTGTTCACCATAATAAAATAAAAAAAATGAAAATGAAATTGATCACCTTACTAACACTTATAGTATTAGGTGTAGTAAACCAAGGATTCGCAGCAGAAGGTTCTAAAGTAGCCGCAAAAGCTAGTGATGCAGTTGCCGAAGTCGTAAAGGCAAAAATCCAATTCCCTAAATTCTTAAAAAAGGATGGGGTATCTAAAGCGCAGGTGTTGGTAGAGTTTAAAGTAAATGAAGATGGTACTTTAAACATTGTAAGCACGAGCCAAACCGACGAGCGTATGAAGAAATACGTAATGGAGCAAATGGAAAACATCAACATTCAGGATGCCGATTACGAAAGCGATGAAATTTATGTGTTAAAGCTAAATTTCCAATTAATATAAGGATACTCATCATAGTTTAACGTTTATAGGGGGCCTGTTTCCGAGAGGAAGCAGGCTTTTTTATTTGTTTTTATTGATGAATTGCAGATTCGTTCTATCTTTGGTAAAAAAACACCAAACATGGAAACCATTAAAACGATACACATTGCTAGTTCTGCTATATTTTTATTAGATTATCTTATAAAAACCATTTTATTATTAATTGGCAGCTCCGCATTAGAAGGCTATAAAAAAGTAACGAAAGTGCCAAGCATGATTATTAGTACGGTGTTTTTAGGAACAGGTATTTATTTAATCGCAAAAATCGGCATGGGTAACATTGGCGGTTGGTTCCATTTAAAACTTACCTTAGTAATTATTGGAATAGTTGTAGGTGTTATTGCTTTCAAGAAAAACAACAAAGCAATGGCAGTTTTATCTACTGTTTTATTTTTATACGTGTACGGAGTTTCAGAAACTAAAGATGCTAAATTAGGCATTGGCAAACCAAGCACTGCCGATGTTGTTACAGATACAGCAGCAGCAAACTACGATATATTAGCACATGGTAAAGCCGTGTATACTACTAATTGCTTGCGTTGCCACGGAGAAGATGGCAAAGCCGGAATTAACGGTGCATCGAACTTAACTTCTTCTATGTGTGAGAACCGAGGTTTAGTTGGAATTATTAGAAACGGTAGAAACCTAATGCCAGCGTACAAAGATTTATTAAACGAACAAGAAGTGTTAGCAGTGGCGGAGTATGTTAAATCGTTAAGAGTACATCAAGAAGAAATGACTAGCGACTCTACTGCGGTAGATTCAACAAAATAATGGCAAAAAAATTATACGAAACTGCGAAGAAGAAAGAACGAGTGTTATTGGTGGGTGTAATTACTCCCGATGAAACAGAAGAGCAGGAAAAAGAATACTTAGAAGAATTAGCCTTTCTGGTAGAAACCGCTGGAGGCATCACTATAAAGCAGTTTACTCAAAAGCTGCAACGACCAGATGTAAGAACTTATGTAGGTAAAGGAAAGCTAGAAGAAATTCTAGCTTTTGTTACTGTTGAAGAAATAGATCTAGTGGTTTTTGATGATGAACTTACTCCATCTCAATTAAGAAATATAGAACGCGAATTAAAATGCTTGGTCCTCGACCGAAGTAATTTAATACT
>JAGVEE010000237.1 GCA_020058405.1 Sphingobacteriales bacterium | reverse complement strand
TAACTTCTTGTACACCTGCTGTGAAATAAGTAGCTAAGTTTAATAAAGAATACGCAGCAATAATTAGTTTACTAACTCCAGAATCTGCTAATCCTAAATCGTCTAAGAACATTTTACGTTCTTCGAAACTTTCTAGTTGAGCAATGTCTGCTTCTATTGCAGCTGAAATAATTAATACTTGTGCATCTTCATCTTTTACGGCCTCTTTAACCTTATTCACATATTCATTGCCATTTAAGATTGCTTTTTCATCAACATTACATACGTACAAAACAGGCTTCAAAGTGAGTAATTGTAAATCGTTTATATGTTCTAAATCTTTTTCTTCGATAGCAACTGTACGTGCAGATTTCCCTGCTAACAAAGCATCTTTTACAATGCTTAATATTTCAAATGCTTTCTTCGCATCTTTATCACCGGTTTTAGCCGACTTTTCTACTTTCGCAATTTTCTTTTCTACAGAATCTAAATCTTTTAATTGCAATTCTGTATCAATAATTTCCTTATCTCTTATTGGATCTACTGAGCCATCCACGTGCACCACGTTTGGGTCGTCAAAACACCTGAGCACATGTATAATTGCATTGGTTGTACGTATGTTCCCTAAGAATTGATTTCCCAATCCTTCGCCTTTACTAGCACCTTTTACTAAACCTGCAATGTCTACAATTTCAATAGTATTTGGTACAATTCGCTGAGGGTTTACTAATTCAGCTAATTTCGTTAAACGATCATCGGGTACAGTAATTACACCTACGTTTGGTTCTATCGTACAAAACGGAAAATTTGCCGCTTGTGCTTTTGCATTTGATAAACAATTAAATAAAGTCGATTTCCCTACGTTTGGTAATCCTACTATTCCACACTGTAATGCCATATTTTAAATTGTAAATTGTAAATTGTAAATTGTATAATACTTTAATGCTCATTTCTCCCTGCTCAAGGCTCCCTGCTCAAGGCTACTAGCTACTTTCTTCTTCACATATACCCTATGCAAGCCTATATACGTAACCTTAATAATCGTATACACTGGTATTGCTAAAAACATTCCGAAAGGGCCTGCAATGGTTCCACCTACAAACACCATTAAAAATATTTCTAAAGGATGTGCTTTTTCACTTTTAGAAAAAATAATGGGTTGAAAAATAAAACTATCAAGAGTTTGTGTGGCTACCACTATGGTTGTAATTTTTAATAAAAAGAACAGCAAATATTCTGAATTAATAATGTCGATGTTTGATGCAACTCCTAATAATAAGGCCAAAGCAATTGAAATTACTTGCCCCAAATATGGGATTACATTGATGATGCCCACCAATATGCCTATCAAAATATAATTATTTATGCCAATTAACATTAAAGCAATAGATACAATAGTTGAGATAATAGTGGCTTGTATAAGCAATCCTATAAAATACCTCGAAAGCAGATTTTCGATGTTATTAAACACATTAATGTAATCGGTGTAATACTTACCTGGAATAATATTAGCAACCGATTTCTTTAATAGGTTTTCATCTTTTAAAGAAAAAAAGCTAATAAATAAAACGGAAAACAATCCGATTACTCCGTTTGTAATACCGTTAAAAAATCCAGAAATTAAATTCCCAGCATTTTCTTGGTTCATCCAATTGTTTAGCTCCTCGGTAAGTAAAGGTTTTAAAAAACCTGGAGCTTTTTCTGTTAAATTATTATCGATTAATAAATGTTCGATGTAATAAATCTGATTATCAAAAACAGTGGTAAACTGTGTGGGGTCAACAGATTTTAAATGATCAACTTCATTGCTAATTAGCGGGAAAATAGTTGCAAAAAATAACGCTAATAATCCGAAAAATAGGAGGAATGCAATAACTGTTGAAATAAAACGAGGCACTCTGAACTTAACTAGTTTTCCTTTTGATAAGTAGTTTACTAAAGGATTTAACACAAAGGTTAAAAACATCGCAAATAGAATATAAAGCGCAATGATGCGAAAATACCAAAGTAAAAAAGCGGCAAGTACACCTGCTAAACTAAACCAATAAACTTGATATTTTTTATCTGTTAACATCCTTTATTTTTTAAACTTTTCCATATAACCTATAATTCTATAAGCTAATTTGGCAAGTGTATATTCAGAAAGTATCGTGCCTTCCATCGGTGCACATTCTACAATATCAAAACCTACAACATTTTTATGTTTGCAAGTTTCTCTAAGTAAATCTAAGGTTTCATTCCAAAACAAACCATTTGGTTCTGCAGTACCAACAGCTGGCATAATACTCGGATCAAAACCGTCTGCATCAATTGTAATGTAAACATTCTCGCTCATGTTGCTTACAATTTCATTTACCCAATTAGAGTTATTTCTAATTTGGTGAGCGTAATACGTATGAATCTTCGGATTGTTTTTAATTTCTGTAGCTTCTTCAATACATTGTGCTCTTATGCCTGCTTGGCAAATAGTTAAGCCCATATCTTTAACGCGTGCCATTACAGATGCGTGCGAGTAACTATTCCCGTGGTAAGATTCACGTAAATCAGAGTGAGCGTCTAATTGTAAAACAGTAAGATTATTATATTTTTTAGCATAAGCTTGCACAAAGCCATACGTTACAGTATGTTCGGCACCTAAAGAAACAACTATTTTACCTTGGTTTAAAAGCTTCTCTGTTTCTGCACAAATGTAATCCACTGCCTCTTTATCTACTTTTCCTGTAAAATCAAGTGCTTCTAATGTTGCAATTGGAGCAGTACGAACTGTTTCACAATCTAACTCTTCGTCGTAAAACTCAACATATTTAGATGCTTCAATAATTGCAGCCGGTCCTTTTGCAGAACCCTCTAAATAAGAAGAGGTGTATTCGTATGGAACTGATTGTATTACATACTTTGCATTCTCGAAAGAGTATAAGTGTTCTTCTTCTAATCCTAAGAAATTATGGTCTGTGCCTAGTACTTTCATTTGTTTTACTTTTCGCAAAGATAAAAAATG
>JAGVEE010000035.1 GCA_020058405.1 Sphingobacteriales bacterium | reverse complement strand
ACCGTGTTTACATCAAACTCAATGGCTTGTGCAGCTAACAATTCTATATTTGAGTGAGCAGTTAACACTTCTATTTTAAACTTATCTGTGTTTGCTCTTACAACGTCTAAAGCTTGTGTGCCAATAGAACCAGTAGAACCTAATATGGCTATGTTCTTCATTTAATCATTCCTCCCTTCAAAAACTCATCGGCAATTTTACGATCATTTGCCAAACGTGGTACTTTATTTTGTCCGCCTAGTTTCCCTTGCGAACGCATAAAATCAATAAAAGAATTTTTCTTGAGTGTTCGTATTTCTAAGGGTCGCAAAATATTCCCTTCTATTAAATCTAAATAATAAATATTTTTTTGTTGAAGGTAGTTGTCTACTTTCTGTCTAAAGCTTTCCATGTTTTGTGGTTCGCTTTCAAACTCTACAAACCACTCGTGGTAAGGCAATCCACCTTCGGGTGGTGTTACTTGCGGAGCAACTGTAAACTCTATAATTTCTAGGTTTTCTTCCTTGGCTGCGGTCATTAATGCATATTCTACTTCTTCGGCAATTACGTGTTCGCCAAATGCTGAGATGTAATGTTTAATACGTCCGGTAACTACAATTTTATATGGATCTTTAGAAATAAATTTCACGGTATCGCCAATGCTATAGCCCCAAAGGCCAGCATTAGTATTTAAAATGATGGCGTAATTTTTTTCGAGTTCTACTTCAGCAATACTTAATCTGCTTGGCTTCTCATTAAAATATTCATCAACAGGAATAAATTCGAAAAAAATGCCGGCATCAATGTTTAATAATAAGCCTGGTATGGTTTGCGAATTTTGGAAAGCGATAAAGCCTTCACTTGCAGGATAGGTTTCTATAGTATCTATTTTCTCTCCAATACTCTGTTCTATTTTTGCTCGGTATGGTTCGAAGTTTACTCCGCCGTACACAAAGAGCTTAAAGTTTTTGAAGATGTCTTTTATTTTTTTACCATTTGCCTTTTCACTCAACTTATCAAAATACATTTGCACCCAAGGTGGAATTCCAGAAATGAGTGTCATGTTTTGATGAAAAGTTTCTTCTACAATCGCATCAACTTTTTCTTCCCAATCATCAATACAATTAGTTTCATAAGAAGGCAATCTGTTTTTTTGTAAGTACGATGGTACGTGGTGTACAACTATGCCTGATAATCTTCCAGTTGGGATACCTGCTTTATCATCCATCACCGGACTACCTTGTAAGAAAATCATTTTACCGTTTACAAAATCAGTTTTACCTGTTTCGTGTATGTAGCAGAGCAAGGCCATTTTAGCCGCATCAATATGAGCGGGCATCGACTCTTTAGAAATGGGAATGTATTTTACACCAGATGTAGTGCCCGATGTTTTCGAAAAATACATGGGTTTGCCTGGCCATAAAATATTTTCTTTGCCTTTGGTAAGTTCGTTTATATAGGGCTCACGAAGTTCTTCGTAATCGCGAATTGGAATTTGTTTTTTAAAATCATCATACGTTTTAATTGAACTAAATGAATGATTTTTTCCGAAGAGTGTATCTTTTGCTTTTTCAATTAAGTCAGCACGCACACCTTCTTGTATTTGTATTGCATTCTTTTCCCAGCTAGCCAATTTTTTTACTTGCCAGGCAGCGTAATATTTACTGATGAATGCTTTTAAGCCCATTATTCGTTGGTACTAATTTCAATAGTATCTTCTTCGTAATTTTGTTCTAAATTTCTGTATAACAATATCAGTATTAAAAGCGACATTGGCATGGTAAACAAGAGACCAACAAAGAACATCAATAAACCAATAATGTTTAATAATATAATACATAACACGGCAAGTACGATGTAAAATAAATATCCTTTGGTAATTCTTGCGCTTCGCATTACTGCTGTAAAAGCTGTTTCGTTTTCTTTATCAATCACAATATAATTGGCAAACTGCAAGCGGAAGTACAAAATGATGGCCGGAATTGCTAATAAAAACAATACTCCTATGCCATATGCAATTTCTTGCGAAGAATATTTCGAAGCATTTTCTGGGTTTAAAAATAGTTCAGAAAGCATGGTGGTAATGTTTGTATTAATAACTCCTATCGCTCCCATCAAAAATATTGTAAGCATAAAAACAACTAAAAATATTAAAGCTACGAGTAAACCAGATGAAAAGTATTTTAACATTTCCGAAAGTTTTGGTTTGATGTCAGAAAATTCCGGTTCTCTATCGTCTACAATTGCTAATACTAATTTTACCAAAGCAACACCCATGTATAATTGTAAAGCAACCGACACTATGTTGGCTAACAAATTCATAATTGGCACTGCTGCAAAAGCTGAAGTAATAAAACCAATAATCATGGAGATTACTAAAATACTCAAGATTGCACCAATTAAAATTAGTGCGTGTTTTTTTGTTAATGCAAATGCATTTTTGATAATGTCTATCATATATTAATTAGTTAAGATTGCTTTCGCGTAATTTTCCCAGCTTAATTTTGATGCTGTTTCTGCTACGTTTTCTCTATTTATTGGGTGTTCAATCATTCTATTCATTTCTTCGGCCATCGAATGTACATCTCTATCTTCTGCCAAATATCCATTGTACCCATGTATAATAGTTTCGGGAAAATGCCCCACTTTAGTAGCTAACACTGGCAATTTAAAATTGTATGAAATCGACTCTACACCAGATGGAGTAGCTGTTAAATAATACAATAATATTGCATCCGATAGTTGAAAATATCTGTGCACATCTTCGTTCGGTACAAACTCATTCATTACATACACCTTGTCTTTCAAATTTAATTGATCAATTAATTCTAGTGGTTTGTAATTTTGTTCGTTGTCTGAGTTTTTTAAGAATATTGACTTCGCTGTTTTAAACAACACGTTTTTTACTCGAGTAGAAAATTTTCCTTGATCGAGCGTGTTCCAAAAAGATTCGCCAACTACTAATAAAGAAACGTCGTCTCTTTTATCAGCTAAAAGTTTAAAGGCCTCTATAGTTTGGTGCAAACCCTTGTATTTACGTATAAATCCGAAGAATAGGAATACATTTTTTTTCAATCCTAATTTTGCTTTCTCCCCCTCTAAATCAAAATCAGGATTCGGTTTAAACATATCATAAATTGGGTGATATAGTTTAATTACATTTCGTTCTTTTTTGTTGGTAGATCTTTTTCCATCTTCGGTTACAGAATACTGGAATTGCGGAAAGGTTTCTTTTAATTCATCTACCGTTTTATAAGCGTGTGCGATATAAGTGTCGGCAATTTTTAAGCCGTAATTGCTTAAATATTTATCGATGGAACTTGCTTCTTTTTGAACCACCAAATGCAAATCGATGATTACTTCTGCATTGGTTTTCTTTTTTAATTTACGGCAAATGTAGCCAATTGGTAAACCTTGCACAGCAATGGCCCATTGAAAAATTACCTTATCGGCACCTAAGGCTTTAATAAAACTTACGGTTTCATTCCATGTGGCCGGGTTATTATAATTAGTGATGTATGTAACTTTAATATTGGTTCCTTCTAATTGATCTGCTTTACTTTTTCTATCAATAAAATCTCTCGGAATAATAGCAGGGTATTGTTGTGTCCAAGATACAATGTGCACTTCATGCCCAAGCTTATCTAGCGCTTTTGCTAATGAAGTGTTGTAATTTGCAATGCCTCCTTTAAACTGTGGACCAGGACCAAATAATACTATTTTCTGCGCCGCCATACACTTATCTTTTACAATAGCTCTTGCTATTTATTTATTTGAATTTTCTACTGCTTTATTATACACTCTTCTCATTCCTTCTTCTAAAGAAATTTTCGGTTTCCATCCGTATTTTTCCAATACATAGGTCATGTCTGAGTGGCGTGCATGCACTCCCACTGGTTTATCTAACAATGGTTTGATGGTTGGTTGGTAACCTGCAAATTTTGTAAACAAATCTATAATTTCTAAGAACGAGAATAATCTTCCGGCGCCAATGTTTATAGCTGTACCATCGGTAATATTATCCATTGCTAAAAATATAGCATCAATGCAATCATCAATATGTACAAAATCTCTACCTTGTTTACCCGAACCCCACACTTCAAATGGATCTTCTTTTTTTGCAGCACGTGCTGCAATAGCCGGTACAGGGTAAGTTAAATCTTGATCTTCGCCGTAACCAGAAAAGGGACGAACACATGCAACCGAAATGCCATAGTATTTTGCAGCTATGCGCGCTAAATATTCGCCGGTAAGTTTAGACCAACCGTAGGTCATGTCTGGCTTACCAAGGTTATGATCAAAGTCGATGTCGCTTTCTTTTAAAGCAACGAAATCTGTATCCGATTGTAAATCTATTGGGTAAGCAGCAGATGAACTTGGGTACATCACTCTTGCTGGTTTGTGGTTACACACCCAGTAGAAAAATTCTGCATCAATTGCTAAATCAATAGCCACCATCATTGGGTCGCCATCTATTTTAGCACGTCCGCCTACAATAGCAGCGAAATGAAATACATCGGTAAATTTATCGAATGCTAAGTCGTATGTTTTTTGTAAGTATTGCTGATCTTCGGTCATTGCATTTAACAGCTTTCTGAAATCGCCGTTAAAAAACAATACTCTATCGTTTTCAAATACTTCTAAGTCTTTTATATTTTCTGTTTGGTTTGTTAACCATTTAGATGGATGTATACCAGTCGATAAATTATCTACAATAATTACTCGATCTGTGTTCATCGATAAGATTCTTTTTACTAGGTTTCTTCCTACAAAACCGCATGCCCCCGATACTAGATGATACTTCATTTTGAATTGTGAATTGTGAATTATGGTAATTTGTTAATTTTGTGCAATTAGGTTATTTGTTATTGAGTTATTATGTTATTGAGTTATTGAGTTATAAATTGATGAACTGAATACTTTGCGAAATTCGTAATTAGAAATTCGTAATTCGTAATTTTAACTCACAATTTATCTTCAATTTTGTAATGGTTTCTCTCCGGTGAATTCCGTCCTACCATTTCTGCTAAGAAACCGGTTAAAAACAACTGCGTTCCGATAATAGTCATTACTAAAGCGATGTAAAACAAAGGCTGGTCGGTAACGTCGCGGCCCATGTGTATACCTTTGTAAATTCTGAACAGTTTTTCGCCAATAATATATATTGATATTAAAAAACCTGATAAAAACGAAAGTGTTCCAATAGTTCCGAAGAAATGCATTGGGCGTTTCTGAAATTTACCTACGAAGAAAATCGATAATAAATCTAAGAAGCCGTTTACGAATCTGCTTAAGCCAAATTTAGTTACTCCGTATTTACGTGCTCTGTGTTCTACCACTTGTTCTTCAATTTTTTTGAAGCCTGCCCATTTTGCAATTACTGGAATGTAGCGATGCATTTCGCCGTACACTTCAATGTTTTTTACAACTGCAGAGCGGTATGCTTTTAAGCCACAATTAAAATCGTGTAGGTTATTAATTCCCGACATTTTACGTGTAGCCCAATTAAATAATTTCGTAGGGATGGTTTTAGTTATTGGATCGTAACGCTTCTTTTTCCAACCCGAAATAATATCGAGTTTCTCCTCTTTCATGCGTTTGTACAATACTGGAATTTCATCGGGGCTGTCTTGCAAATCGGCATCCATCGTTAATACAATGTCGCCTTGTGTTGCTTCAAAGCCCACGTTTAAGCCAGCAGATTTACCGTAGTTTCTGCGGAACTTAATTCCATGTACACAATTATTTCTTTGTTTAAGCGATTCTATTACTTTCCAAGAACGGTCGGTACTGCCATCGTCAATAAAAATAATTTCGTACGAATAGTTGTTCGCTTCCATAACACGTTTTATCCAATCGTGTAATTCGGGCAAACTTTCGTCTTCGTTGTATAAGGGTATTACTATTGATATATCCATTTAATATTATTCAAATATTGGGCGCTTTCTTTTCATAATAAGCGCAATGATGAATGCAATAATAAATCCAAAAGCAGAACCTTTTAAGAAATTCCAGAACATTGCGCTCGCAGAACTTAAGTCCATATCTTTATCCATTT
>JAGVEE010000306.1 GCA_020058405.1 Sphingobacteriales bacterium | reverse complement strand
ATTTTTATTGATTTATCCCCCATATACCTATATAAGGGAGGGCAAAGATAAGAGAAATATTTATAAATACCATGCTTTGCAACAGATATTTCCGAAAGAATATGTGGAAATGTGGAAATTATTATTAATCCCTTATTTTTAGCCTTAATTATGATAAACCCTCGCTGGCTAAACGGAACCCGAATTTTATACTTTGCATTTATTATAAGTGCGCTGTCCCATTTACCCTTTATAAACCTCGGCCCGCGTAGTGTTCATGCTTGGCGCCAGTGCAATACTCTAGCAGTTGCTCGTAACTTCCATCAGGAAAGTATGGATATTATGAACCCAAGAGTTGATAGAAGACTCGATACCAACGGTGTTACTGGCATGCAATTCCCTTCTTATGAATACATTGTGGCCTCTGCTTACAATATTGTAGGAGAACATAATTGGGTACACCGCCTAGTTTCTCTGCTTATTAGCTTTTGGGGCGCATTCGGTATGTTTTACCTAAGCAAATTCTTACTCAAACACGACCTCGCAGCCGGTTTCGCTGGCTTTGCCTATACTTTTAGCCCCGATTTATACTATTTTGGCTTCAGTGCGCTGCCCGATATTCTTGCACTCGCTTGCTCCGTTTGGGGCTTATACTATTTCCTTAAATGGTACACCAACCCAAACAGCAGCTCCGCTCCCCATTCACAATTCACAATTCACCATTCACAATTCAATACTCACCAATCAACCCTATACTTCATTGCTTCCCTTTTCCTCATCACCCTCGCCGGCCTCACCAAACTGCAGTTCTTGGCTGTAGGTTTTTTTATTGCGCCATTGGTAGTTATTAGTTTTAATAAAATAGAAAATGGAAAAAAGAAAATAGGATCATTAGTGCTATTCGGTTTGGTGTCGTGTTTAGTTCCTTTGTGGTGGTATAAACGTTCAGTAGAATTAATTAAAACATCCGGGCTCGATGATTTTGGAATTACGTTTAGACCCGAAAGTGATGTATTAAAAGGCGTCCAAACAATCTTACAAAATTTAACCAGCGATCTGCCCGACTTACTCCTTAACTATTTTTCGTTTTTCTTATTCCTAATTTCTATTTACTATTTTTCCAAAAATAAGTTTTGGAAATCGGTTTGGTTTTTACCAATGCTCGTATACACCCTTGCGCTTATCGCTTATCATATTATTGAGCTTGCGCAAATGAATGTACACTCGTATTACATGATGCCTTATTATCCTGTTTTATTTTTGATGATTGGATATGGGGTGAAAAATAGTTGCGATAAAAAATATGGCTACACATTTTTAATTTTTGTACTAATACTATCTCCAATTGCAACAGGCTTCCGAATTATTCCATCAAGATTTACGAAAACAAACCCTGGTATTCCGATGGAATTATATAAAGACTCCACAAGATCTTTATTAATAAACGCGACTCCGCAAAATGCCTTGTGTATTGTTGGGCCAGATATTTCGGGTTGTATTTATTTTTATCATTTAGAAAAAAAGGGGTTCGGCTTTAACAATGTAACCGATTTAACAGAAGTGTTAAATTCTGAAACACGACTAGAAAATTATGTGAGAAGAGGGGCAAGGTATATTTATACGAATGACTCCAATATCAATAAAATAAAAGAAATACAAATACATTTTGAAAAGATTAATACCGTAGGTGATTTCCAAGTTTATAAATTAAAACAGTAGAATATGGCAATTCATTTTTAAATTTATATTGAGTTTCTTATATTAGGCACTTAAGTTCGCAAATATGGGAAAGGTATCGAGAATGGCTGATTCTCTGATAGGTTCAGAGATCATCAAAATTGGAAATGAAGTAAATGAAATGATTCGTAAGGGTGCAAAAATTTGCAATCTTACCATCGGCGATTTCGACCCCAAACATTATCCTATCCCAACAGATTTAGAAGCACGAATTATAGATGCTTACAAATCTGGTTACACAAATTATCCACCTGCTAATGGCGAATTTTCTTTACGACAATCGGTTGCAGCTTTTCTAAACGAATTTGGAAACTTAGCTTATACCAGCGATGAGATTTTAATTGCTGGCGGATCTCGTCCATTAATTTATGCAACCTATAGAACATTGTTAGATCCGGGAGATAAAGTAGTGTTTCCGGTACCTTCATGGAACAACAATCATTACTGCCACTTAGTTGGTGCAGAAGCGATAATGATTGAAACTACACAAGATAATAATTTTATGCCTCGTGCTTCTGAAATTGCTGGGCATTTAAAAGGTGCCACACTCCTATCATTATGCAGCCCACTAAATCCAACGGGTACTATGTTTACCAAAAAAGATTTAGAAGAAATTTGTGATTTAGTAATTGCAGAAAACAATTCGCGTAAAGAAGGAGAGAAGCCCTTGTATTTATTATACGATCAAGTGTATTGGACTTTAACATTTGGTGAGCACAAACATTTTGATCCGGTAAATCTTCGTCCGGAACTTAGAGCGGTTACTATTTATATAGATGGTATTTCTAAAGCATTTGCTGCAACAGGAGTACGTGTGGGTTGGGCATTCGGACCACAATTTATTATTGATAAAATGAAAGCGATACTTGGGCACGTGGGTGCTTGGGCACCAAAAGCAGAGCAAGTAGCTACGGCTGGCTTCTTAGGAAATCAACAAGGTATTGATGATTTCATGGGGCCGTTTAAAAATAAAATAAAAGAAAGTTT
>JAGVEE010000084.1 GCA_020058405.1 Sphingobacteriales bacterium | reverse complement strand
TAAAAGACTATAAGGGCTTTAATTACGGACGATTTGATATAAAAGTAAAACGCATAGAAGATTTAGAAACTGGCGAATACCTCAGAATTATGGAGCTAAATGGAGTAACCTCTGAGCCGGCACATATTTACGACCCCAAAATGAATTTATTAAGCGCATATAAAAGTATATTTAAACATTATAAAATAGTAAGTAGAATTTCTATTGCAAATAAAACTTTGGGGATTTTGCCAGCAAGTTGGAATTCTTTTAGAAAATTAATGTTAGCTCATTATAAAAAATGATACTCAGTGCTATAATAATTTTTCTCTTAAGTGTTATTATTAGTTTTTTAGGTTCTGTACAGTTAGGTCCGGTAAACATTACTGTAATAAGAACGGCTATACAAAAAAACTATAGATCTGCCATATTTATTGGCCTTGGCGGGGCATTGCCAGAGTTACTTTATTCTGCAATTGCATTAAAAGGAACAGAATTTTTAGAGAAATTTCCGATTATTATTAACATGATGTTTTTAGTATGCATTCCGATATTTATGTTGGTAGGCATTTATTTAATATACAACAATAAAAAAATAAACAGTACAAATTTTGATAAAACGATAGAACCTAAAACACTAATTAAATCAGTATTCTTGGGCTTTAGCATAGGTTTAATTAATCCTATGTTATTACCTTTTTGGATGCTGGTGTTAAGTACCTACCATCAATATGAATTAATGCTAATACCACATTATATAACTAGTATTTCTTTTGTGTTGGGTACAGCTTTTGGTGCATTTTTATTGCAATATTTACTAGTACAATTATTGAAAAAATTTAATGATAAATTCGAAAATACGCTGCGTAAATATGCAAACCTTGTTACGGCCTGGATGTTCATATTGCTATCTATCTTTCAGTTAATCAGTTATTTATATAAATAATTTGTGCAAAATAAAAAAATGAAAAATACGTAGTTTCTGCGATTGTTTGGTGTGTTAATACTCTGTAGGTTGGTTTAACCAATTAATTAACAATTTAACCAACCTAAATTATGGAAACAACAAACACAAAAACAAGCTACGCGTATACTAGCTTAAAATTAACAAAGCCTTTTAGTGCAACCACTTTATGTACCAACAGAATTAATCAACTGTTTTGTGCAGACTGGGATGGTGGTACAGGAAATTTAAACACCCTTTCTGTGGGTACTAACCAATGGAATAATTTGGGAGGTGCATTTAAATCAGAAATTAATCAGATTTGTGCCGATGGATTAGGCAACATTTATGTAGTGGGCGATCAGAATGCGACCGATCAATATGTTATTAAGGTGTTCAACGTAAAAACAAATTTATGGTCGACCTTAACAGATGCAAATGGTGTAGAAATTTCACATGCAAATCCTATAAATTTTGTTTGTGTGGATGAGGCAAACAATGTTTATTACACGGGTAATTTCGAAGTTAATAATGAAGTTTGTGTGATGATGTTCAGTGCACAAACTCGCCAATGTTCGCCAATAGCAGGCGGTAACTTCGGGCTTGCTATTACTAAACTTTGTATAAATTCTGCGGGTTCTTTATACGCAAGTTGGACTGACAATAATAATAATTTTTATATCAATAGGTGGGGTGGATCTTGGATAAGTGTAAACTTTGGTAACACGCTAAACTTGTCAACATTTACTATTGATAACCAAGAAAACATTTATTTAGTAAGTGATAATAAGGTTTATACTACAAAGTATCCTGCTACTGAATTGATAGATATGAATGCAAATCTTCCTGATTTTACTGGAACTCAAATTAACTACATTTACCATAATGAAGGTATTTTGTATGTTGCTGGATTTGGGTTCGAAGCAGGTTCGGCAAATACTAGCTGTTACGTATTTGTATATAACAATGGTGCTTGGAGCGAAATCACACCTTCTGATATTAACGCCAACTATCAAACCACTATAAAAGATTTGATTAGTTATGTTGGGAATAATAAAAACGTTTTGGTATCAGCAAGTAATTCTACTGTGTATGATGGTAAAAGTTTAATTCATTAATTAATAGCACTCTGAAAGTTGTACATTGTACAAAGTACAATGTACTATGTACTTTGTACAACTTACAGTTTGCTATTATTCAAAAATTTCCAAAGCCAACCTAAAGGTATTGCAATGCGCTTCCACAATGTGCTTAATGTTTTCGGAGTAGCCGCCGCCCATGCTTATGGCTATGGGAATATTGTTATTCTTGGCAAAATTTAATACAAGCTCGTCGCGTTTTTTGCAAGCCTCCATACTGAGGGCTAACTTACCCAATTTATCAGTTTCTAACACGTCTACACCGGCTTGGTAAAATATAAAATCGAAGGCACTCTCTTGTTCAAACTTTTCTAATTGTGTTTTTAATATGTATAAATATTCTTCATCATTCGTTAGGTCTTTTAATGCAATGTCTATATCCGATTTTTCTTTTCGGTAAGGGAAATTATTTGCTCCGTGCATAGAGAAAGTAAATACTTGCGGATGATGTTCAAATATTTCGGCAGTACCATTTCCTTGGTGTACATCCAAATCAATTATCAGAATATTTTTAGCGTGTTGATGATACAATAAATAATGAGCTGCTACAGCTTGGTCGTTTAGTAAACAAAAGCCTTCGCCCCAATGGCTACCGGCATGGTGTGTGCCGCCCGCTATGTTTAATGCACAGCCATGTTTTAGGGCGTGTAAGGCACAATCTATGCTGCCTTGCGTAATTATAAGTTCGCGCTTTATTAATTGCTCAGAGAGCGGAAAACCAATTCGGCGAATTTCGTGGTAGGAGAGGGTTTGCTCTTTTAGTTTTTGCCAATACTCCGCAGTATGGGCGAGTAAGATATATTGCTCCTTAACTTCTTCCGGAACAAATAAATGATCGGGTGTAATAGAGCCTTCGTATAATAACTGTTCGGGAATAAGCTCATACTTTAACATCGGGAATCGGTGTCCCGCTGGTAAAGGATGAGCGTAAATAGGATCGAAAGCTATTTTTATCAAAATTAATTTAAGAATTGAAATTCTTTCAACAACACTTCAAGTTTTGCAAAAGTTTCGTCGCTGTCCCAATTATTTTCGATACCTTGTATGGCTAAAACCTTTTCAAACAAAGCATCTTGGCGGAAGCCCATTTCTAATGCATACCTATATGGTTTGGTACTAAAACTTACCAAAGAGTATTTAGAAACATAGTTCTCAGGGAAATGCTTATTCAATTTTGCTTCTATTTTTTTACGTAATAAGAATTTCTGATCGGCTACTTTATCGCGCATTTCAATAAAATTCTCAACCGCCATGTCGGCAATTGCATCGGCATTTATTTTACGGATGTCTTGGAATTCTGCTAACAAAGCTTCCCAATTATCGCCGTGTTTATCCATCAAATTTCCGAATTCAAAACAATCTTCAAAACCAGCATTCATACCTTGTCCGAAGAAAGGAACAATAGCGTGCGAAGCATCGCCCATCAATCCTAATTTATCTTTATGCACCCAAGGGAAACATTTTACGGTTACCAAAGAACCATTTGGGTTTGCCATGTATTCGCTTACCACTTCTGGCGATAGCGCTACTACATTCGGGAATTCTCTTGTTAAAAACTCACGTACTTGAGCTTCTGTTTGCAAACTTGTAAAAGAAGGATTTCCTTCAAATGGAAAAAATAAAGTGCATGTAAAACTTCCATCTAAATTAGGCAATGCAATAAGCATGTACTGGTTGCGTGGCCAAATATGTAAAGCGTTTTTCTCTAATAAAAACTCGCCGTTTGGCCCAGCAGGTATGGTTAATTCTTTATAACCTTGGTCTAAATAATGTTGAGAATATTCGAACCTATCTGTTTTGGTTTGCAATGCTAAACGTGCTGCCGAAAATGCACCATCCGCAGATAATACTACATCCGATTTTACCGTAGTATGCTCTTTCGTTTGCATATTTTCAAAATGGCATATAGCATTTTGCACATCCACATCAAAACAACGTTCGTCAAATTGTATGCTGATGTTTGGGTTCTCATCTGCCAATTCCATTAATCGTTTATTTAAGCCACCTCTCGAAACAGAGTAAATTGCTTCGTCTTCTTTGCCATAAGCTTGGTATTGTACATCGCCATTAATTTGATGTATTACTCTACCGTACATAGGAATACCAACTTTGCGAATTTCTTCTTCTAAGCCCATTGCACGTAAGCCGTTAAAGCCACGGTGACTCAATGCTAAATTTATTGATCGTCCGCCTACATAGCCTGCCTTACGCATGTCCGAACGCTTTTCAAAAATGCTTACTTTATGTCCACGCTTAGCTAAATATTGTGAAAGAAGAGAACCTACTAGTCCGGCTCCTATTAATGTTATATTTTTTTGTGAATCCATTTGTTTTAGTCTTTAGTAGTTAGTCTTTAGTATTTAGACGTCGGTAATTTGAAAAAGTTTTGCATTATTCTACATTTAGAATTTAGTTTTTAGAATTTAGAATTTATATTTTAGTCATTAGTCTTTAGAATTTCACCAAATCGATAAACATCCTCAAACGAGTTATACATCGGTACAGGAGCAAAGCGTAATACTTCGGGTTCGCGCCAGTCGCCAATAACACCTTGTTCGGTTAGTTTATCGAATACTTTTTTACCGCCTTCTTTGCAAATTATAGAAAGTTGTGCACCACGATTAGCAGGTTCCAAAGGAGTAATAATGTTGAATTTTTCGAAACCTATTTTTTTGTTTGCTTCGTTAACTATGTATTCCATGTATGCGGTTAGTTTCAAACTTTTTTCTCTTAAGGCTGATAAACTTGCTTCATCAAATAAATCCAATGCAGCTCTATGCGCAGCCATAGTTAACACAGGCACATTACTCATTTGCCAACCTTCTGCACCGGGTTCCGGAATGTATCCTTTTTTCATTTGGAAACGAGTATCTTCTTTATATCCCCACCAACCGGCAAAGCGAGGCGTATCGGGGTTTGTACAGTGTTTTTCATGTATGTAAATTCCAGAAATTCCACCTGGACTAGAGTTCAAATATTTATAAGAACACCACATCGCAAAATCAACATCCCAATCGTGTAATTCCATCGGTACATTACCCATGGCATGTGCTAAATCGAATCCACAAAATGCACCTGCTTCGTGTGCTTTTTGGGTGATTTCTTTTAAAGGAAAAAACTGTCCTGTGTAATAATTTACCCCACCCATCATCACTAAAGCCAGCGAGTCTTTGTGTTGTTCTATGGTGTCTAAAATATCTTCTTGGCGAAGTGTGTATTCTCCTTCGCGAGGTATTAATTCTATTATTGCATCTTCGGGAGCGAAGCCGTGGAAACGAACTTGTGATTCCATTGCGTATTGGTCGGATGGAAAAGCACCACCTTCCATTATTATTTTATAACGATCTTTTGTAGGGCGATAAAAACTAACCATCATTAAGTGTAAATTCACCGTAAGCTGGTTCATGGCTACCACTTCAATGGGTTTGGCACCAATTAATTTCGCTAAACTCTCTTTCGTAGTTTTTTGGTAATACATCCATGGGGTGTCGGTTTTAAAATGTCCTTCCACACCGTAAGCACTCCAATTATCGAGCTGCTTCAAAATGTAATCGCGTGTAGCTTTCGGTTGTAAGCCTAAAGAATTTCCACAGAAATAGATGGCATCTTTACCCTCGTGCTGCGGAAATAAAAAAGCCGATCTAAATTTTCTTAAAGGGTCGTTTGCATCTTGTTGTTGAGCAAAGGGTAGGGTATTTTCAAATTTCATTTTTGTGAATTACAAATTACGAATTACGAATTACGAATTACGAATTTGGAAGTGCTTTGCTTTCTTAATTCTTAATACTTAATTCCATTTCCTCTTTTTCTATTTTCTAATAACTAAATTCTAAATTCTAAATTCTAATATCTAAATTCTAAAACTCAAAGCTGCTTCTGCTTAGGCCTAGCCACTCCAAGGCTGTTCCAGCGTTTAATCGATCTTTCACTTCAGCTGAGTAGGGCATGCTTTCAATTAATTTTCCGGGTTGCAATTCGCCTAATGGAAACGGGTAATCCGTGCCTAATGCTAATTGATTGGGGCCGAATAATTCCATCAAATAATTCATCATTAATGGGTCGTGTACCAGGGTGTCTATGTAAAATTTATTCAAATAATTACGAGGATTAATTGGGTTATCTATCGCTACTAAATCAGGGCGAACGTTAAAACCGTGTTCTATTCTGCCAATAGTTGCTGGGAAACTTCCCCCACCGTGCGCAAAGGCTACACGTAGTTTTGGGTACTTTTCAAATATCCCACCGAAAATCATGGAGCATATCGCAAGCGATGATTCTGCAGGCATTCCCACTAACCAAGGCAACCAATATTTTTGCATTTTTTCTTTCGACATCATGTCCCAAGGATGAACAAAAATAGCGGCACCTAGTTTTTCAGCTTCTTCATAAAAAGGATAAAAGTGTGGGTCGTTTAGATTCAAATCATTTACATGCGAACCAATTTGTACACCGGCCATGCCCAACTCTTTTATGCAACGGTGTAGCTCTTGCACTGCCAAATCTATGTCCTGCAAAGGAATGGTGGCAAGCCCTACAAATTTAGTAGGATATTTACGTACTATGTCTGCAATATGATCATTCAAATATTTAGAAACATCCAATGCATCATTCGCTTTCGCCCAATACGAAAACATTACCGGTATGGTAGAGAGCACTTGTACATCTACGTGATGGTGATTACATTCTTTAATACGAACTTCTGCATCCCAGCAATTATCTTGTATCTCACGGAAAAATTTATCGTCTTGCATCATCCTCGCACAGCAAGGTTTGTGATGGTCTAAATGTATAAAACCACCGTAACCAAACTTCTCCGCCCATCGAGGCATGTGCTCGGGAATTATATGAGTATGAATATCTATCTTCATTTGCACATTTTCGCATTTATCATTTGCACATTTATTTTTTCGCTTTAGGTGGTTGCATCACATTACCACAATGGTTGCAAACTCGTTTCTCTTCACTAGAGTAAAACTTTTCCATTACTGGAGGAAGTTGTTTTACGATGTCGGTGAGTTCAAAATATTCTTCGTATAATTTCTCATTGCAATTTTCGCAGAACCAAATAAAGCCGTCGATTTCTTTATTTTCGCGAACTTTTTCTACCACCAAACCCACTGTATTTTCTGGGCGTTGAGGAGAGTGCGGTGTTTTCGGAGGAAGTAAAAACATATCGCCTTCGTTAATAGGAATATCTACAGGTTTTCCATCTTCAATAATTCGAAGCACCATATTTCCTTCTACTTGTAAATACAATTCTTCACTTTCATTGTAATGAAAATCTTTTCGCGAATTCGGTCCACCAACCACCATCACAATAAAGTTTTCTGCATCTTTATATACACATTGATTTCCTACGGGTGGTTTTAGGAGATGTCTATTATCATCAATCCATTTTTTGAAATTGAAAGGTCTTAGTATAGCCATGGTATAATTATTTAGAGATGGTAAATGTACAATTTGAAAAAGGCATTACAAAGCCCCTAAACCTGCTTTTTTCATTTCCGGATATGCTGTACTTATGTATATTTGAAGAAAATATTTCGATGGACTTAAATTTAAAAGGTAAAAGAGCATTGGTTTGCGGTAGTACTCAGGGTATTGGCAAAGCAATTGCTGTGGAATTGGCTCTATTAGGCGCTAGCGTTACTTTATTGGCTCGTAATGAGCAAGCCCTAAAAGAAGTGGTATTGGAATTACCCAATCAGGGTGCACATGAATATTTGGTTGCCGATTTCTCCGATTATAAAAATGTTCAGTTTAAAATAGCTCAATATTTAGAAAGTAAGAAAATAGATATTTTAATTAATAACACTGGCGGTCCTCCGGCAGGCCCAATAACCGACGCAGAACCATCAGCATTTATAGCCGCTTACCAATCGCATTTACTGTGTAACCATGTATTAGTACAAGCGGTAATACCACACATGAATAGTAATAAATGGGGACGAATAATTAACGTAGTTTCAACCTCTGTTCGTCAGCCATTAAAAGGCCTAGGCGTTAGCAATACCACACGTGCAGCAGTTGCTGGTTGGGCTAAAACATTGAGTTTTGAATTGGCAAAAGATGGTATTACCGTTAACAATGTTTTACCAGGAGCTACTAAAACCATACGATTAGAAAATATAATACAAGGCAAAGCTCAAAAAACGCAACATGCAGTAGATGCTATCGAAAAAGAAATGCTCGATGAAATTCCTGCAGGCAGATTTGGTACAGCCGATGAAATTGCAGGCTTAGCAGCGTTTTTAGCTTCACCGGCTGGTGGATATATAAATGGGCAGAGTATTGCGGTAGATGGGGGAAGAACGATGGCGTTTTAAATTATGAATTACGTTTTAAGAATTAAGAATTAAGAATTAAGAATTACGAATTATGCACAGTAGGTGCTTAATCTTTATAGGATGATATATTTAAAAAATTACATAAATGGTGAACTGGTAGAGCCGAGCGGGGGGCAATATTTAGAGAATATTGATCCGGCAACGGGTTCGGTTTTTGCGATGATACCAGATTCGGATCTTACGGATGTGCAAAAAGCAGTGGATGCGGCAAAGGCAGCGGAAGAGGCTTGGGGCAATATGCATTTTGAAAAACGTGCGGCATATATTGAAGCCATTGCGAAAGGAATAGAAGCGCGTTTGGAAGAGTTTGTAGTAGCAGAGAGTTTAGACAATGGCAAGCCTTTGAGTTTAGCTCGAAGAGTAGACATACCTAGAGCCGTAAGTAATTTCAGATTTTTTGCAACAGCAATACAACAACAATCAACCGAAACACATTTTATGGAAGGAGTAGGTGTAAATTATACTTTACGCCGACCAATTGGAGTAGTTGCTTGTATTTCGCCATGGAATTTACCATTGTATTTATTTTCTTGGAAAATTGCACCGGCATTAGCAGCCGGAAATTGTGTAATTGCAAAGCCATCAGAAATTACTCCTTATACCTCTTATTTACTATCGGAAGTATGTAAAGAAATAGGATTGCCAAAAGGAGTTTTAAACATTGTGCATGGCCTAGGACCTAAGGTGGGCGATGCCTTGAGCAGACATACGCTTATTAAAGCCATCTCATTTACAGGTGGGACCTCAACGGGTAGAACCATAGCGAGTATTGCTGCACCTATGTTCAAAAAATTATCATTAGAACTGGGCGGTAAAAATCCGAACATCATTTTTGCCGATTGTAATTTCGATAAGATGTTAAAAACAACTGTTCGTTCATCATTCGAAAACCAAGGTCAAATATGTTTATGCGGATCGCGAATTTTTGTGGAAAGAAGTATTTATAATAAATTTAAAAATGCTTTTGTTGAAAAAGTAAATGAACTCAAAATTGGCGACCCATCTAGCGATGTAAATGTAGGAGCCATCGTTTCTAAAGCTCATTACGAAAAAGTATTATCTTACATAGAAATTGCCAAGCAAGAAGGTGGCAACATATTAACAGGAGGAGAAGCTTATAAACCAGAAGGCAGATGTGCGAATGGGTACTTTATAAAACCAACGGTTATAGAAGGTTTGACTTATAATTGCAGAACCAATATGGAAGAAATATTCGGACCTGTAGTGACCTTGACACCTTTTGACACAGAGGAAGAAGTGTTGATGTATGCAAACGCAACCGAGTATGGTTTAGCAGCAAGTATCTGGACAGAAAACCTATCGCGAGCGCACCGCATGGCGGAGAAAGTAGAGAGCGGAATAATTTGGATAAATTGTTGGTTACTCCGCGATTTACGTACACCATTTGGAGGCATGAAAAACTCGGGAGTAGGCAGAGAAGGCGGCTGGGAAGCACTGAGGTTTTTTACGGAAGCGAAGAATGTTTGTATTGCTTATTGATTAGTAGATAGTCGTTAGTCATTAGTCATTAGTCTTTAGAAAGCAACAACATGCAAAATTTAAATGGTGTTGCAATAATTCATAATTCATAATTCATAATTTATCATGATCATTAACAGTTCAAAAGCCCCAGAACCAGTAGGTTTATATCCTCACGCAAGGCGAGTGGGTGATTTATTATTTTTATCGGGCGTAGGACCGAGAGAAAAGGGAACGAAAAAAATTCCGGGAGTAGAATTGGATGAAGCAGGAAACATTGTATCGTATGACATCGAAATTCAATGCCGATCGGTATTTAACAATGTGAAATTAATATTGGAAGACGCAGGATCGTCGTGGGATAAACTAGTAGACGTAACTGTTTACTTAACCAATATGAAAGACGATTTCAAGAAATACAACGAAATTTATGCGGAGTATTTCAAAGACAATTTACCCTGTCGCACTACTTGCGAAATTAATTGCTTGCCAACTCCGATTGCGATAGAGTTGAAGTGTATAGCGACGGTTTAATCGAATTAGCGACGCCTCTCAACTCCGCTTCGCTTCGTTCGGGGACCGGCTTAAATGTTGTCAAATATAAAGGAGAAAAAAGTAGTTTGCCTACGACAAACTACTTTTTTCTCCTTTAAAACGATGATTAACGGGTCCCCGAACGAAGCGAAGCGGAG
>JAGVEE010000121.1 GCA_020058405.1 Sphingobacteriales bacterium | reverse complement strand
GAAATCATTAATCCTAATTTGTTTACTACCTAGTTTAGCATTTGCACAGTTATTTAATGCTGATAAAAAAGCCAAATCAACAACTTTTTTAGAACTTCAGAAGGAGTTTGATGAGTATAGACATTCCACAGACCTACAAAAAACAAAAGGCTGGAAATGGTACAAACGTTGGGAATCTCATAATGAACAACGCTTGAACCCCAACGGTACAATTGCTGATGAAGCCCTGTTTTTAAAAGAAGTGGAGAAAATTAATGTATTAAAAAATAATGCTTCTAGATCATCTGTTAGTAATTGGATACCTGTTGGTCCGAGTGAATTACCACCAGCTATTGATGCCGTTACCTCACACGGTTTGGGTCGCATAAACTGTGTAGCCTTTCACCCAACAGATTCTGCAACTATTTTTGTGGGTGTAGCACAAGGTGGTGTTTGGAAAACTATTAATTCAGGCCAATCATGGACACCTCTTACCGATAATTTACCCATCATCAGAATAAGTGATATTGCTATAGACCCTACTAACCCTAACACCATGTATATTTCTGTAGGCGATTATGCATACTTAGGAGTAGCCTTAAATACTGATGGAAGGAAAAGACAAACTCATTACGGAATTGGTGTTTATAAAACTACAGACGGTGGGGCAACATGGAACCCAACGGGTTTAAATTTATCTTTAAACGAACTCGATGAATCGCTGATAAGAAGAGTGTATGTAAAGCCATCGAACCCACAAGAGCTAGTGGCAGCAGGCATTTCGGGCATTTGGAAATCGTATAACGGAGGTAATACTTGGACGAACAAACAAAGTTCTATTATATGGGATATGGAATCGAATCCATTAAATGCAAATACCATTTATGCGAGTACTGGTTTTGTAAGTTCACTAAATTCGGGCGATGCCGGAATTATTAAATCAATCAATTTTGGCGAAACATGGACGAGTTTAACAACTGGTATACCTACTAAAAATGCACAACGTGTAGAAATTGCAGTTTCGAGTGTAGACACAAATTATGTGTATGCAATTACTTGTGGTTTAGATAGAGGTTTCGAAGGCTTTTACAGAAGTATTGACGCAGGTAGTACTTGGACAAAAAGATATACTTCTGCCGGAACAAATTTACTAGGATGGGATGATAATATTGGCGGAGGCGGACAAGGAACATACGACTTAGCAATTGTGTGCGATGGTACAAATAAAGATAAAGTGTATGTTGGTGGTATAAACATGTGGGGCACTGCAGATGGCGGCACTACATGGAACGGCATGTCGTATTGGTTACCATATTACGGCGAATATTTGCACGCAGACCAACATCAGTTTGCCTATAATAAATTAAATAATGCTTACTACGTTGCCAACGATGGTGGTTTGTACAGAACCGATAATCCAATTATTGGATCGTGGGCATCTGCAAATACAGAACCGAATTATAAATGGCCAACTCGTTGGAGATTTTACGGAAGTGGAATGCAAATTACATCGTTTTATAGATTGGGTTTAAGAGAAAGTTTTGGAGATGTTATTGCAGGAGCACAAGACAATTCAACCTATTATAAAAATAACAATCAATGGCTGAACATGATTGGTGGCGATGGTATGGAGTGTATATTACACCCAACAGATAAATTAACTTTATATGGTTCAGCTCAGTTTGGTTATTTAGTTCGTTCGAATGATGGTGGTTTAAACTTCGACTTTTTGGGAATTGGTGGTTCCGAAAATAGTGAGTGGACTACCCCTTTTAAATTAGAAAAGGGAAACCCAATGAATATGTATGCAGGTTTTGAAAACATGCATTTCTCAGATGATGAAGGAAGCACCTCTGTACAAATTTCAAATTTCTCTAAGATGGCTAACGGGGTTGGTGCAGTAATATCAGCATTCGATTTATCGGATTCAAATTCCGATTACATATACGTAGCAAAAAGAATTAATCACCAACAAAATGAACCGATGAAATTTTATGTATCTACAAACGGTGGTCAATCATGGACAAATAGAACACAAGGTTTACCAGACTCCTTATATTGTACATATATTACTGTAAGCGATGTGAACCCGAGCACTGCTTGGGCTTGCTTTAGTGGTTTTGCAAGTGGAGCAAAAGTATATAAAACAACTAATGCCGGCGCAACTTGGACTAACATAAGTTTTAATCTCCCTAACATTCCAGCAAATACAATTGTATTGCAGAAAGGCTCTGCGGTAAACATCGTTTATGTAGGTACAGATGCTGGTGTTTATTATACACACGATGGTACAAATACTTGGGAGTTATTTAGCAATATGTTGCCTAATGTAATTGTAAGTGAACTAGAAATACATGCCGACTCAAATAAAATTTTTGCTGCAACATTTGGCAGAGGAATTTGGATGAGTGATTTAGCAGACGTAAATGTTGGAGTTCAACAAAATCCAATATCAAACATCAATTTTAAATTATACCCAAATAAAAATGATGGTACATTTAATGTAAATGCTACAAACATAGAAGTATCAGCAATTAAAATAAGTGTAGTAAATATTCTGGGGCAAGAAGTTTTTACAGAGCAAGTAAAATTGCAAGGCAATACTTTTTCAAAAGCATATGATTTGAAACTATTGCCTGGTGTATATTATTTTAGAATGTTGAGTGGAAAGTATTCTAAGGTCGAGAAGTTTTTGGTGGAGTAATTTATAATTAAAACTTTTGATAGATTTATTTAGATGATGGTAAAAGTCGTTCGTCAAGTTTAAGGTCGATAAATTCTAATATCTCAACTTTTCCAAAATCTTTATAAAGCGGATTCAGAATATAATTGTGTTCTAAAGGAACAATTGTTGAAGGGACTTTTAGTGCAAAAAAATTTCTATTTTTTGCTAGTGCTGTAAATTGTTTAGTGGTTTGGGATGAATACGGATATTTATTCCAACCGTCTGGCAAAGAATCAATTTCTTTAATAATGAAATTCTTTGGAAATTCAATTTTTGCGATTAGGATTTCTTTGGGAAGATTTGCAACATTATCCGAATGGACATAATATTCTAATAGTGCCAATGCAATATTCTCTGAACAATATACTGCTCGCGTTCCAATTTCATTCCATCTTCCTCCTACTTTTTCGGCACCAATTCCTGTCAATGTAGAGTCTATGTATTTTTTATTTACTACACGATAAACTATCATTAACTATAAACATTATATTGAATTCTATAAATTTCGTTTTCAACTAATTCAAATCCAAAGCTACTATCTAATAGATCAAATGGTTTTTTATTACCCAAAGCTTTTGATGGTGTATCCAACCACGATTTAAATTTTTCTTGAGATTCAAAAACTTCAAAACCTAAACCAAAAAGTTTTGAGATTTCATAAATTCTTTCGGAAGTTTCAATGTCGTATACCTTCTTCTTTTGCATACTGCTTATAGATGATGGTAGTATATGTTCGAATTCTTTTTCGGTGGCTCCTATATTCTCGATTAGTTCTTTCCAATCATTCTTTTTTACTCCTGTTCTAATCTTACTGATTAATTCTAGTTTCAAACTTGGAGCATCGCTCACATGACTTATAAGCCAAGAAGGAGAGTACTTCTCTGTTTTTTTTGAAGTATTTGGGCTAAGTTCTTGTATTTTCTTTTTTAAAGCTTTTGTTGCCATGATTGTATTTTTACTTACTATCAATAGTAAATTTACAATTATTAATCCATTAATACAAATACTATTTACTGCAATCCTATCTCTTCAAAATAACTTATTATCAACTTTTTCAATAAATATTCTTGTTCTAAAACGGTAAAGGCTGGAATGGCTTTTACCACTTCCCAGTGTGGCCAACCGTCTTGGTCGAGGCCTACTAGTTCGTAGAAACCCATTTCGCTCATTAAGCGACATGTGGCAATGTGCATGAGCTCTTCTTTTTGTCGCTTCGAGAATTTTTTAGGTCCTTGCCCCAATTCTTGTACTCCAATTAAAAACAGAAATACTTTTACATCGGGTTCATCTGAGTCGAAATCCGCTTGTATTTTTGCACAAAGATTTTTCCAATCTTCGTTAATCTTTTTTATATCTAAATTTAAACTCATGCTTCTTGTAGTTTTTGCTTACCACTCATTTCTGTAAGCAGTGCTATGGCATGCGATACAGAACTTACTTGGTCGAATATCATTAATAAACTTGTTTTCCCTTCTTTCATTTTTACTCCTCTTGGGTTACCTTGCACAAATCGTAAAATAGCATGAAAGGTTTCCGATTCGTAAAAACCAGAATGCGGGTTAGATGGGAAATTACCTCGCAATACATTACTTTTTAAACTCAATTTTTCGAAACCTATTTCCTTTGCCAACCATTGTAAACGTAAGGCATTCAGCAATTCGCGTACTTGCCTTGGTACTGGCCCAAAACGATCTTGTAATTGCAGTTCAAATGCCTTTAAATTTTCTTCTGTTTCTATTTTATTGAGTTCGGTATATAAATTTAATCGCTCTGCAATATTGGTTACATACTCATCTGGTATAAGCAACTCTTGGTCGGTATCTATTTGGCAAAAACTTACATGCGGCGGTGGAGGTTGATCTTTAAATAAATCTTTAAACTCATCGTCTTTTAATTCTTGTATGGCTTCGTCTAAAATTTTATGATACAATTCGAAACCAATTTCTGCAATAAAACCACTTTGCTCTGCACCCAATAAATTACCTGCACCACGTATGTCTAAGTCGCGCATGGCTACTTGGAAGCCACTGCCTAAATCCGAAAATTCTTCAATAGCACTTAATCGTTTACGTGCTTCTGGTGTAAGTACCGAAAGTGGAGGACTCAATAAATAACAAAATGCTTTTTTGTTCGAACGCCCCACACGTCCACGCATTTGGTGCAAATCACTCAATCCGAAATTTTGCGCGTTGTTTATAAATATGGTGTTGGCATTAGAAATGTCTAAGCCCGATTCTATAATAGTTGTGGCCACCAATACATCGTATTCTCCCGACATAAATTTGAGCATCACATCTTCCAATGCATCACCGTCTAATTGCCCATGCCCAATACCAATGCGTACTCCCGGGCATATCTTTTGTAACATGCCTGCAACATTTATAATGTCTTGCACTCTGTTATGTATAAAAAATACTTGTCCACCGCGTTCTACTTCAAACTCTATTGCTTCTTTAATTAATTTTTCATTAAACACATGCAACTCGGTGGTTACCGGTTGCCTGTTTGGTGGAGGTGTATTAATAATTGATAAATCTCTTGCACCCATTAAAGAGAAATGTAAAGTACGCGGTATAGGTGTGGCAGTAAGTGTAAGTGTATCGATGTTAGCACGGAACTGTTTTAATTTTTCTTTTGTACTTACTCCAAACTTTTGTTCTTCATCAATAATCATTAAGCCTAAATCTTTAAACTTAACATCTTTACTTACTATTCTGTGTGTGCCAATTAAAATATCAATTTTTCCATCTGCTGTTTTTTGCAGAATTTCTTTAATCTCTTTATTCGTTCTAAACCTGTTGATGTATTCAACATTACACGGAAAATCTTTTAAACGCTCGCTAAAGGTTTTAAAATGTTGCATCGCCAGAATCGTCGTAGGTACTAATATCGCAACCTGTTTGCTATCGTTTACAGCTTTAAACGCAGCACGTACAGCAATTTCTGTTTTTCCGAAACCAACATCGCCACAAATTAACCTATCCATGGGGTGCGGACTCTCCATGTCTTTTTTAATATCGGCTGTTGCTTTTATTTGGTCTGGAGTATCTTCGTACATAAACGAAGCTTCGAGCTCTGTTTGCAAATAAGTATCGGGCATAAATGCATTACCCATTTGCGCTTTACGTTTTGCATATAGCTTTATTAAATCGCGGGCAATGTCTTTTACTTTTTTCTTAGTATTCTTTTTTAATTTCTCCCAAACATCCGAACCGAGTTTGTGCATTTTTGGCGCAGTACCGTCTTTGCCAGAGTATTTAGAAATTCTGTTTAATGAGTTAATATTTACATACAACAAATCACTATCAGCATAAATTAAACGAATGGCTTCTTGTTGCTTTCCATTAACCTCTATTTTTTCTAAGCCAGCATATTTGCCAATACCATGGTCTATATGTACTACAAAGTCTCCAGGTTTTAATTCTCTTAATTCTTTAAGGGTTAATGCCTGCGACTTCGAATAATTCTTATGTACTTTATATTTATAATATCTGTCGAAAATTTGATGGTCGGTATAAAAAGCAAATTTTAATTGATCGTCTACAAATCCTTCAAGTATAGAAATTGGAATAGGTGTAAACTGTACCTTCTTGCGCTCGTCTTTAGAATCTTTGTAAATGTCGTCGAAAATAGAATACAAACGTTCTATCTGTTTCGTTTGATCAGCAAAAATATAATTCGCAATATTTTCCGATTCGTTCTTTTTTAAATTATGAATTAATAAATTAAAATCTTTGTTAAATGATGGTTGCGGACGAGTTTGAAACAGAATGCTTTCATCGGCATTAAAATAAAACTGCTTTCCAAACTCAACACAGGCAAAGCTTTGCAGGCTAGTATTAAATTCTGAAGAGCTTTGAAAAACTTCTTTGGGGTCTAAATATTCGGGGTGTAGTATTAAATCTTCTTTACTTAAAGTGCTATAAATTTCTGTTGCTTTTTCTTTTCCTTGGTCAAATATATCATACGTAAATTGTACATCTTTGAACCAAATGCTAGTACCACTTTCTAAATATTGTAAAAGCGAAGCTTGGTGGTTTGCTAATTTTAAGGATTGTATATTCGGTATAATGGCAAGTTCTTTTACCGTTTCTATCGATAGTTGATTTTCGATATCGAAGGTTCTAATAGATTCTATATGATCACCAAAAAATTCTATTCGGTATGGAATTTCATTAGAGTACGAATAGATGTCTACAATTCCACCACGTATAGAAAACTGACCGGCTTCGTACACAAAATCAACCCGTTCAAATTCATATTCGCTTAAAAACTCATTGATGGTATCTATCGAACAGCGCTCTCCGCTTTTTAACTCTAGTGTATATTCATCCAAAGAAACTTTGTCCATTACCTTTTCGGCAATGGCTTCTGGGTAGGTAACTATAAGTTTTCCGAATTCTGATGTATGCTTTAATTCATTTAATACCTCGGCACGTTGTAATACTGCTTGCCTATCAATATTTGTAATATCAAATGCTTTGCGGAAAGAGGATGGAAAAAGTAAAACTTTTTTATCGCTTAAATTTTCTAAATCATTTTGGAAGTAAACGGCTTCTTCTCGGTCGGCAAGGACAATAACTTGCCCTTGCTTTTGTATAAAATACAAAGCTAACGATGCCATGGCATCCGACGAACCCACCAACCCCTTCAAATGTATATGTGCATTTTTTTTGGAGGCAATTGCACGAGCCATTGAAGATATGCGATCGTCGGTTTTGTAAAGTTGAAATAAATCTTTAATGTTCAATTGCTTGCAAATATAGTAATTTCCGAAAACCCGAGAGACCGAAAATCCGAAAACCCGAAAGGCCGAAAATCCGAAAATCCGATAAATCGATTTAACGGTTTTTCGGTCTGTCGGATTATCGGTCTATCGTTCTTTCGATTTTCCTAATCCAGATTCCGTAACAAACATGCGCCACAGGAATGGTTACCAATGCTAAGAGGAAAAATAAATAAGAAACTCTTCCTGCTGTGGAGCTAAAGGTTAACAAACCAGTAAGTAACATCAACAGAGAGAAGAGGTAAATGTTTCGAGATAGTTTGCCAATAAAAAGTTGATTTTTATAATCGTCTTCTTGCAAATCTGTTTTAGGGCTGAGGATTAGAAATACCAAAATGGCTACAACATTCATACCCGTAACAGCCCACATGGTTTGGGTATAAAATGGATTCATTTCTTTGTTCCAAGCATAGTTATCTATTAAGTAAGCAAATACAGCTAGCAATATGCTAATAACGGTTAAGCGAATGAGTACCCAGTTATGCGATTCTTTTAAATTCATGCAGCAAAGATATACCGAAAATCCGAAAGGCCGAAAATCTGAAAGATCGATTTTATCTGCTTTCCACCCTTTTATAAAAACGAACTTTTTTCATTTAGAATTTATTAACACACTACATTTTTGCGATAAAGTGCAAAATGAAAAATACGTAGAACTACGTTTATAATTTAACAAATTTATGGCATAGCTTTGGCTTATCATTTGCCATAAACTGCCATATATGAAAGCATCTATCTACCTTTTATTAATTATAACCTACTTTTTATCAATACAAGCTAGTTGTAACGATGAAGAACCTCGGAAATTAATTCCCAACGACTCCACTTTTTTATCCTATTGGTACTTCCCAAAAGACTCTTATTGGATTTATAAAGATTCGGCTTCGAGCCAAAGGGATACATTTTTGATAGTAGATAATTTTATTAAAGTAAGTAGCGAAAATCACACCAATTTTGATTTTCAGCAAAATTGGCTTCAAATAATAAATAGAAGTCGTTTAGGTGCACAAGTAGGACGGCCAAGAAGAGTTGACGACAAGACCTATTATTATGAATTAGACCAAAGCTGGGATGCTGGGTCTGCAATACGACTTTTTTACGACCCACTTAAAAGATTTGATAATTTAGGAAACACAGTATTTATTTTGAACAATTACGACTCAATACTAATAGATAATAAAATGTACTATGACGTAATACATATGTATAATGAAGGACAATCTGCTGGCGACTATATTCAAGAAGAATATTATGTAAAAAATATTGGTATTGTGAAACGCAGATACAGCACGGGGGGAGTATGGAGTATCGAAAAATATTTTATAGCTAACTAAATAACAATTATGAAAAGAATTTACCTGATGAATGGGAATTACTAAGTATTAATGAGAAGCTGTAAATGATTGGTTACAATGGACGCTAAGTACACACAAAGGAGCACAATGTATTTCTTTGTGTACCATCGTGTGTACTTAGCGCCCTTTGTGACCTAAAAATCTATATATGAAAGCATCTATCTACGTTTTATTAATTATAATCTATTTTTTATCAATACAAGCAAGCTGTAATGATGAAGAACCCCGTAAATTAATTCCCAACGATTCCACTTTTTTATCATATTGGTACTTCCCAAAAGACTCTTATTGGATATATAAGGATTCGGCTTCGAATCAAAGGGATACTTTTCTGGTTGTTGATAATTTTACAAGGGAAGTTAATGATAAAGATGCTAACAATAAATTCCAACATCATTGGTATCGTGTTGAAAACAGGGGTGTTGTTAGAACACAAAATGGCCGGCCTAAAAGGTATGATGATAATAGTTATTATTATATTTTAGATCAAAGTTGGGACAATGTAGGTTTAGCCATTCGTTTTTTTTATGATCCATTAAATAGATTTAACAATTTGGGATACACTTTATATCAACAAAATGTATACGATTCGATAACAATTAGTGGATCAAAATATTATAATGTAATTCATATGTACAATAAAGGACAAGGGTTAAAAGATTCCATAATGCATGAATATTATGCAAAAGACATTGGCATAATTAAAAGAATTTATGATAATGGTGTTATTTGGAATTTAGAAAGTTATTACATCTCAAAATAATTAGAAATTATGAAAAAATTTTATTTTATTGGTATTGATTGCTTCTAAATGGGCAATAGCAAATGTTGTACCCCCTTTTACCATAGAGGTTTTATATGCCGAACATCAGCATCAAAACAACCAGTTAGAGTTAACCGCTAAATATCATTTTAATGATACAACCATGGTAAATACTCAGCCAAGCATTCTATTACCCAAAGATTGGGAGTTGCAAACCATTAATTATGAGTTTAGTTGAGAATATGCAAAAGGTGATGAGTTGGAAGTCGTATTTACCATTGTAAACAATACAAATACTCTTTCTTTTTACCCCATAGAATTTTTTTTAGAGCACAGTATAAATACAAGCCCCGAAAAAGTAAGAGCTTTATTTATGGTATATTTTACTCCTAGTTCTTTGGCATTTGCCACCACTTAATCAAGGAGAATAAATATGTACAGCATTTTAGTTGAAGTAAAAGGCTCACGAAAAATAGCTTTTCGCATCTTTTTAGGTGGGGGTCAGAATGATCAGTAGAT
>JAGVEE010000151.1 GCA_020058405.1 Sphingobacteriales bacterium | reverse complement strand
TAAACGCAGGTCGTTTGTATTCATATTACAATAGTAATAAATTTTGAGGTATGTACATTAAAATTATAGGTACTCATTTTGTTACTATAATTAGTAACATTCATAAAATCAATAGGATAGATATATTGAAATTTATCCATCACCAATTATAGATTTTGATTCCCATACAGGGAAAATTTTAGATTCTTCAAAAATCAATGCAAGGAATAGAATACTTTATTCGCATAAATTAATTTATGGCAATGCTATTGCAATACATACATTCAAATAAAACATATATAAGGAATGAAACAATTTTTTACAAGAATTATTAAGCTGCAATTTTTAATTTTACTTACTTTCTTAAGTAATAACGTAGATGCACAAGTTACTGCATGTGCAGGTTTTACAACTTATACGCAAGGTGGCTGGGGATCCAATCCAAAAGGGAATAATCCAGGTACTATTTTAGAAAGTAATTTCAAAAATGTTTTTCCATTTGGTTTAACAATAGGAAGTATTAATAAAATATCTTTTAATTCTGCATCTGCAGTAAGAGCTTTTTTACCACAAGGAGGAACGCCGAAAAGGTTGAATCCTGGCACATCGATAAATCCTACAAAATCTAATTTTTCGAGTGTTTTAGCAGGACAATTAGTTGCAGCTACTATAAATGTACAGTTTGATAAAAACCTTACAAATTTTGGATCATCTAGCACGCACCTAAAAGATTTGAAGATTGCGATTGCACCATTTTTTAATTTTACTATTGAAGAAGTAATTGCGGAAGCGAATTCATTTATTGGAGGCAAAATCAGTAACTATACAGCGAATGATTTTAATACGATACTTACTAGAATTAACGAAGGATACGACAATGGAACTACATCTAATTCTATTTTTGCTTGTCCAATTGTTTTTAATACAACTACTACTGATGTAAAATGTGTTGGTGAAAGCAATGGTACATTATCTGTAAGTGGAATTGTGGGTGGAGCAGGAGCACCCTATACATTTAAACTGAATGGTGTTAACGTTTATTTACCTTTGAATACCTTATCGGTTGGAGTGTACACGCTAGAAGTATTTGATAAACTTGGTTTATCGGCAAAGAAACAAATTTTAATTAACGAGCCAGTATTACTATCAATAAATACAAATGTTGGTGCAATTTCATGTTACGGAGGAAGCACCAATGTTACCATTAGTGCAAGTGGAGGAAAAGCACCTTATACTGGTACAGGCGTTTTTAATAAAACAGCAGGCAACTATACATTTACGGTAAGTGATGCAAATGGATGTGTTGCAAGTGCAGACATCAACATCACAGAACCTAGCTTGTTAACCATTAGGGCTACACCTGGTGTAATTTTATGCAATGGAGATAGTACAGAAGTTTCTGTACAAGCAACAGGAGGTACAGCCCCTTATACTGGCACAGGCGTTTTCAATAAAACAGCAGGCAACTATACATTTACAGTAAGTGATGCAAACGGATGTGTTGCAAGTACAAACCTCAATATATCTGAACCAGCTATTTTAACTCTTTACGGAACGAGCGCTGAGGATAGCAGTTGCAACACTGGTATAACTACTGGTAAAGCAACAATAACTGCAAATGGTGGAACTTCACCATATACCTATACATGGTCTAATGGTACAACAGGTACGAATATTATTACAAACATCCCTTTCAATACGGTATTAAATGTAACAGTAAGTGATGCAAATGGATGTAGCTCAACCTTTAACTTCGATACAATTAGATGTGATAAACAAATTGTAGAAGTAGTTTGTAACGCATTAAAAACCTTTACACAAGGAGGATGGGGAGCGGTGCCAAATGGTAACAATCCAGGAGTTTACTTACATGCTAATTTTAGCACCGTGTTTCCAAGTGGTTTAACCATTGGAAATGTAACTAACAATATTAAACTTACTACTGCTACAGATGTAACTAATTTCTTGCCATCGGGTGGAAGTTTAAATACGTTAACAGGAGCAAATGTTAATCCAGCAGGCACAATTAAAAGTACTATTGCAGGACAATTAGTAGCAGCAACTTTAAATGTTGGCTTCGATTCTTATGATGCAAATTTTGGAAATGGAACAAATATTTTAGCGGATATGTATTGTAATTTCTCAAGATTTTACGGTGTGAAAGTGAGCGATTTATTAACCGAAGCAAACCAAAGAATTGCAGGTGCTACTACTACTCACTCAAGTTCTGCATTAAATAACGCATTAACTAAATTAAACGAAAATTACGATAACGGTAATCAAGACAATGGAGATTTTGTATGTACAAACTCAGAGGCTGATCTTAATTTAGTTCAATCAACAGAATCAAATATAGTAAGCAATACGTTATCAATTTACCCTAACCCGGCTTCAGATTTATTAAATATTGATGTGATTTCTAATCGCAACGAAGTAGCCACAATTAATATTTACAATACAACTGGGCAGTTAATTGCCTCAGAGTTGAAAGAAGTTACGGAAGGTGCAAATTTAATTAAATTGAATTTAAGTGCTTTAAATTTACAATACAATACCATTTTGGTAGAGTTAATTTTGAATAACACTACTCAAAGAAAAGTAATTATTATTCAATAATTTATTTCCAATTAAATATAAAAGGGAGGCTATGGCTTCCCTTTTTTTGTTTAACAATTTCTACATAACTGTTATTATTATTTATTATTTGTTGACAATTTCTTAACCTAGCTTATAAACTTTATCGTATTTTTGCGATAAATTAATGAACATGGAACATTGTGCACCTGCAGCTGAGCGAAAGCGTTTAGGATTTTTAGATCGATTTTTAACACTTTGGATATTTTTAGCCATGATACTAGGCGTAGGCATTGGGTATTTCATCCCTTCAAGTGCTGGTTTTATTAATTCTTTTTCTAGTGGTACCACTAACATTCCCTTAGCTATTGGATTAATTTTAATGATGTATCCGCCCTTGGCAAAAGTAAAATACGAGCAAATGGGCGAAGTGTTTAAAAATACCAAAGTACTTGGAGCCTCTTTGTTTTTAAACTGGGTAGTAGGTCCAATTCTGATGTTTGTATTAGCACTTTTGTTTTTACAAGGCTATCCCGAATACATGATCGGTGTAATATTAATTGGCTTAGCGCGATGTATTGCCATGGTAGTAGTTTGGAACGATTTGGCAGATGGGAGCAGAGAGTATGCAGCCGGTTTAATTGCCTTAAACAGTATTTTCCAAGTGTTACTTTACAGTGTATATGCCTATGTTTTCATTACAGTTTTACCACCTTATTTTGGTTACAAAGGATTTTTAGTCGACATAAGCATTGCTCAAATTGCCGAAAGTGTGGGTATTTATTTAGGTATACCATTTGCCTTGGGCATTATTAGCAGATATAGTTTAATTGCCTTAAAAGGGGAGGAATGGTTTAACAGAAAGTATGTGCCTGTAATTTCACCCATTACCTTAATAGCATTGTTGTTTACTATTATTTTGATGTTTAGTTTAAAGGGAGAATTAATAGTTCAAATACCTTTGGATGTGGTTCGTATTGCAATTCCATTAGTCATTTATTTTATAGTGATGTTTGTAGTTAGTTTCTTCATTGGTAAATATTTTGGAGCCGATTATTCGAAGAGTACATCCATTGCTTTTACAGCTACTGGGAATAATTTTGAGTTGGCTATTGCAGTAGCAATAGGAGTGTTCGGAATTAACAGCGGCCAAGCATTTGCAGGGGTTATAGG
>JAGVEE010000053.1 GCA_020058405.1 Sphingobacteriales bacterium | reverse complement strand
TTGGCAGCAAAACATTAGACTCTGGACATTAGTCGTTAGTCATTAGTCGTTAGAAGAGTTAATTATCAGGTCTAAAGACTAATGACTAGCGACTAATGTCTAGCTATCAATAAAGGTGCTCTTTTCAGGCTTTCTTCTAAAGAAATGAGCGTTTCTGTGCGTTCTATTCCTTGTACTTTTTGTAAATCATCATGTAATACTTTGCGTAGTTGCTCAATGTCTTTACACACAATTTCTATAAACATACTGTAACTGCCAGTAGTGTAATTGATGCGAACAACTTGAGGAATTTTTTTGAGCTGCTTAGCTACAGAATCGTATAAAGAACTTTTTTCTAAATACACTCCAATAAATGCCACTACATCAAATCCGATTTTCTTTAAATCGACCTCAATAATTTTATGTTTAATAACGCCTAGCTCTGTTAGTTTTTTAACCCGAACATGTATGGTTCCGGCAGAAACATGCAATTCTTCCCCTAATTCCGCATAAGATTTGTCGGCATTGCTCATTAATAATTGAATTAATTTCAAATCCAATTCGTCGATATTCAAAATAGCACTCATTATTTAATAAATTTTAGATAAAAACTAATAATAATCTAATATATTAAATAAAATCTATATTTTAAAATAATTTATTAAATAATTTGCAATAATAATTGATATTATTAGATTTGAATATGCGAAAGCAAATATACTGTGGGGTGATGAAACAGGCAGACATGCCCTCTTGTCTCGGGGGTGGGGAAAAAGGAAAAAACTTTAATTAGCTAACCGCCCTGTGGAGGTTCGAATCCTTCTCCTACAGCTTGCAAATGTGCAAATTAAAAAATGTGCAAATTAGAAAATATGCAAATCCCGAAAAACCGGGACAAGTTGTGCAAATGGGTGCCTCTCATTTACACATTTACGCATTTGCACATTTACGCATTTACAAGGTACATTTCCTCACGCTTCTGCTTAAGAGCAGCATCGTTTATGTACTCATCATAACTCATTACTTTATCAATAATTCCGTTTGGAGTAATTTCGATTACG
Organism: Sphingobacteriales bacterium; assembly: GCA_020058405.1. GTDB lineage: Bacteria > Bacteroidota > Bacteroidia > Sphingobacteriales > Sphingobacteriaceae > CAJBVG01. The sequence continues at coordinate 1,510 of JAGVEE010000053.1, read as the reverse complement.
CGGGTAGCTACAGTTTGAATAAACTCATGGTCATGCGAACTGAAGATGGCAGTACCCTTAAAATCTTTTAATGAATTGTTAAAAGCAGTAATCGATTCTAAGTCGAGGTGATTTGTCGGTTCGTTTAATAACAATACGTTTCCGTTCATCAACATCATTCTAGAAATCATGCAACGAACTTTTTCTCCTCCTGATAGTACTTTACAACTCTTTAAGGTTTCTTCACCAGAGAACAACATACGTCCTAAAAATCCACGAATAAAGGTCTCGTCTTTGTCAACCGAGAATTGACGTAACCAATCGATTAAATTGATGTCATCGTTAAAGAATTCGTAGTTATTAGAAGGTAAATATGATTTTGTGATGGTAACACCCCATTTAATTTCTCCAATTTTGTTTTCAATATTTCCCATCAACATTTCATAAAAAACATCTGCAGAAATACTGTCTCTTGATAAAATAACAACTTTATCGTTTTTGTTTAAGGTAAAGCTGATGTCTTTAAATAAACACACTCCGTCATCTGTATAAGAAGCTAAATTTTCTACACTTAATAACTGATCGCCAGCTTCACGTTCTGGTTTAAATATAATAGCAGGGTATTTTCTACTCGATGGTTTTATTTCATCAACATTTAATTTCTCTAATAATTTTTTACGAGAAGTAGCTTGTTTAGATTTAGATGCGTTTGCAGAAAAACGCTCAATAAATTCTTGTAATTCTTTACGTTTCTCGTCTGTTTTTTTATTCTGATCCGATCTTTGTTTTAAAGCCAACTGAGAACTTTCATACCAATACGAATAGTTACCCGAGTAGATGTTTAATTTGCTAAAGTCGATGTCGGCAATGTGTGTACACACGGTGTCTAAAAAGTGACGATCATGGGAAACAACAATTACTGTGTTCGGAAAATCTGCTAAAAAGTTTTCTAACCAAGAAATGGTTTCAATGTCCAAATCGTTGGTAGGCTCATCTAGTAATAAAATGTCGGGGTTACCAAAAAGCGATTGAGCTAACAATACACGTACTTTTTCATTACCCGAAAGTTCGTTCATTAATTTATAATGAAGGTCTTCTTTAATTCCTAATCCACTTAACAAAGAAGCAGCATCACTCTCTACGTTCCAACCGTTCATTTCAGCAAAGTGGCCCTCTAGTTCAGAAACGCGCTCTCCATCTGCATCGTTAAAATCTGGCTTTGCATATAATTTCTCTTTCTCCTCCATAATGCTCCATAACTTCTTATGCCCCATTATAACGGTTTGTAATACCTGACTTTGGTCAAATTCAAAGTGATTTTGTTTTAATACCGCTAAACGGTCGCCGGGTGTAATGGAAACATGACCAGTGGTAGATTCAATCTCTCCAGATAATATTTTCAGGAAGGTAGATTTACCGGCGCCATTGGCTCCAATAACTCCATAACAGTTGCCGGGGGTGAATTTTACGTTCACATCTTCAAAAAGAACTCGTTTGCCGTACTTCAGCGATAAATTAGAAACAGAAATCA
>JAGVEE010000379.1 GCA_020058405.1 Sphingobacteriales bacterium | reverse complement strand
ATAAGCATTTTGGTAATTGTGTCCTATTTTTTTGATATTCTTTCAAAATGGATCAGAATACCATCTGTATTATTTTTATTAGGTAGCGGACTTGTTATTAAAATTATTTGGGAGAACATTGGCTTGCCTACTTATGAGGTAAAACCACTCCTCGAATTATTTGGCACAATTGGGTTAATTTTAATTGTATTAGAAGGCTCACTCGATTTAGAACTTACTAAGAATAAAATCCCTGTAATTAAAAAAAGCTTACTGTCTTCTACACTTCCATTACTCGCAGGTTCTATTGCATTAGCATTTATTATTCAATATTATTTCGGCGGAAGTTTTAGGTTGGCATGGTTAAACGCTATACCTATTGCCGTAATAAGTTCTGCGGTGGCTATCCCTTCTGCTGCGAACTTTGAGAAAAGCAAGAAAGAATTTGTAGTATACGAATCCTCTTTTTCGGACATCATCGGCATTATGATTTTTAATTTTGCCTTAATGGATGATGCAGGATCAGGAATGTCATTTTTAAAGTTTAGTGGAGATACATTGTTAATTATATTGATATCCGTAATCTGCTCGATATTATTATTTGTTTTTTTACACTTTGTAAAACTTCACATAAAATTCATCTTCACGTTTGCTATTCTAATTTTGGTATATGCATTAGTAAAACAGTTACACTTACCTTCTTTATTATTAGTAATGTTTTTCGGATTACTCTTAAACAATTACAAACTCATACAATTAGAGTGGATACAAAAATGGTTGAAAGAAGATAAATTCGATAAAGAGTTGGAACAATTAAAAAGCATCACGGGCGAATCTGCATTTTTAATAAGAACATTTTTCTTTCTATTATTTGGATTTTCGCTTGAGCTAAATAGTATCCAAAACATTAGCATGTGGCAAATTGGGTTAATTATGATTGGAGTTTTATTTCTATTTAGGTATTTAACACTGAGATTTATCGACAAGAAATTATTGTTCCCGGCCTTATTTATAGCTCCAAAAGGACTTATCACGGTATTATTATTTTATAGTATTCCGGCAGATAAACGTATTTTTGGTTTTGCAGAACCCTCTATATTTGTAATTATTATTATTTCATTATTTTTAATGATGGGGGGAACTTTATTTAAATCAAGATTATCAACTAATTAGAATGGAAAAATCTTCTAAAATATACATAGCAGGACATCGTGGAATGGTTGGATCGGCTATTTATCGAAAATTAAGTTCAGAAGGGTACAACAATATTGTAACTAGTAGTTCAGATCAATTAGATCTGCGCAACCAACAAGCTGTAATAGATTTTTTCGATAGAGAAAGGCCAGAATATGTTTTCCTAGCTGCTGCAAGAGTAGGCGGAATTATAGCTAATGATACGTTCAGGGCTGATTTTCTGTATGATAATTTACAAATACAGAACAATGTAATTTACAATTCTTATAAATTTGGAGTAAAAAAATTATTGTTTTTAGGCTCTAGTTGCATATATCCTAAACTTGCGCCACAACCTTTAAAAGAAGAATATTTATTAACAGGCACCTTAGAGCCTACCAATGAACCTTATGCTATTGCAAAAATTGCAGGTATTAAAATGTGCGAAGCTTATAGAGCACAATATGGTTGTAATTTCATTTCAGTAATGCCTACTAATTTGTATGGGATTAATGACAATTATCATCCGCAACATTCACACGTATTACCTGCATTAATTCGTCGTTTCCATGAAGCTAAAATAAATAATATAGATTCTGTAGAAATTTGGGGTACAGGAACACCATTGCGCGAGTTTTTATTTTCTGACGATCTTGCAGATGCTTGTTTTTATTTAATGCAAAATTACAACGAATCTGAATTTATAAACGTTGGTTCGGGACATGATTTAAGCATTAAGGAACTAGCCTTATTAGTGAAGAAAATTATTGGCTACAAAGGAGAAATTAAATTCAATACCACTAAACCAGATGGAACTCCTAGGAAACTAATGGATGTAAGTAAATTACATTCGCTAGGATGGAAACACAAAATAGAATTAGAGGAGGGGATTAAGTTTGCTTATGAAGACTACCTTAAAAAATTATGAATTATGAATTATGAATTAAAACCCTAATTCAAAATTCATAATTCATAATTCATAATTCGCCTTTTAGAATTTGTACGCTACACCAATTGTTGCAGTACCTAATCCGTAACCTAGTTCAGCAAATGCACCGATGTTATCTGTAATGTAATAACGAGCGCCAGCAAAACCACCAAAGATTACACCACCAGCAGTAATGTTGTTAAATGGAGGTCCTGGATCTGGTTCGAATCCTACGCTTGCAGCATTGTAACCTAATAAAGCACCAACATAAGGATCTAATTTATCAACTCCTAAATCGAAGTGATAACCAGCACGTGCACCAACTAAAATGTAAGTGTAGTTAACTTTAAAAAATCCTAGGTCTTCATTTGTGGTAGAGAAACCTACGAAACCACCTAAAGAAATTTTTTCTTTGAAGCCATAATCAACGCTTGCAGAAATAGGAAGACCTAAGCCACCACCTAAGCCAACGCCAACATTAGCTACTAACGAACCTTGTTCGTATTCTTGAGCTTGGGTTTTTTGTGCACTAAATGCGATTGTTACAATCGTAAATAGAGAGAGTAATAATACTTTTTTCATAATTTGTTTTTGGTTTGTTGATACAATATTACAGTATCTCACAAACCAAAAACATCCCCTCAATTGGGTAATTTTATATACCCACTAGCACTTACTAAAAATTTGCTTTTCTTTTTTCAACAAAAGCAGTAGTGCCTTCTTTAAAATCTGCTGTGCCAAAACACTTACCAAATTCTTCTATCTCCACCTCGTATCCATTTACTCCATCAACAAAACCTGCATTTACTGAACGTATTGCATGGCTAATTGCTGTGGTAGATTTTGTATGTATTTTCGCGATAATCTCTTCGCATTTAGTAATTAAATTTTCTAAGGTAGTAACATGGTTTACTAAACCTATTCTATGAGCCTCTTGTGCGTTCACCATATCAGCAGTCATTATCATTTCTAATGCTCTGCCTTTACCCACTAATTGAGCTAAACGTTGTGTTCCTCCATATCCAGGTATTACACCTAAGCCAACTTCTGGTAATCCCATTTTTGCATTTTCACTTGCCACTCTAATATGGCAACTCATGGCAAGCTCTAGTCCGCCTCCCAATGCAAAGCCATTTACTGCAGCAATTACTGGCTTTGGAGAGTTTTCAATTAAATTAAAAACACTATCATGACCAACTGCGCTCAATCTTTTTCCTTCTTCAATACTGAAGTTTGCAAACTCTGCAATATCAGCACCTGCTACGAAAGCTTTTTCGCCGTCGCCTGTTAACAAAATAGTACGAACTTCTGCATCAGCAAAACTTGCAGTAAATGCATGGTTCAACTCTTCTAATGTTTGCTTGTTTAACGCGTTTAATTTACTCGCTCTGTTAATGGTAATATACTGTGTACCATTTTTTTTCTCTGTTAAGATGTTTTCGTATGTCATTATTCAAAAATTAATTTTTCTAAACTTAAAGTATTCTCTGGGTAGGTTTTGTTTATACTTATTGATGAGAGAATACAAATTGCTGGAACTTTATTCCCATCATTTATAATAAATACTTGTGTATCTCCAATCATCCATAAATATCCAGTTGATTGGTTTTCTTTATCTAATGCTTCGTGTTTTTTTTCTTTTACAATTGGCAAGCCATGTTCTTTTGTAAGTGCTGAAATAACAGATGCTAGGTCGTTGTGGTTAATATCAAATTGAATTTCTGCAAGTTTGTTTTTGTAAAAACGAATGTTGCAGAAAATATATTTGTATTTTTTTAAAAATAAAGAATCTGTATTTACAAAATCGCAATTCATAAAATCTATTCCCGAAAGTTTAGAATTGCAATTGGTAAGCATGGTAGTTTTAGCGTGTAATTGACCCCACTTAAATTGCCCATATCCAGATTTATTAACCTGAGCATTTAATACAATGGGTGCAAAAAGCAAAAAGAATGCAAAAAAGATTTTCATATTAGAAAGCACGATGTTGCTCTACCCAAGAACTAATATATTTTACAATTTCTATTGTGGGTGTACCTGGAGGAAATAATTTACCAACTCCCATTTCATTTAAATCATGCATATCTTCTTCCGGAATAATCCCTCCGCCTGTTAATAATACATCATTCAAATTTTTATCTTTCATCAACTTAATAATTTTTGGGAAAACGGTATTATGTGCACCACTTAATATGCTCACACCAATTGCATCTACATCCTCTTGCAAGGCTGTATTTACAATCATTTCAGGAGTTTGCCTTAAGCCAGTATAAATAACTTCCATGCCTGCATCACGCAAGGTTGTAGCAATTATTTTAGCTCCTCTATCGTGCCCATCTAATCCACATTTTGCAACTAATACTCTTATTGGTCTGTTCATTATTCTTTTACTTGAATAAGTTTTATAGAGAATCGATTAATTTTCTTAATGTATTTCAAAAGATTTTCCTCATTCATCTTTACACTAAATGTGCTATTTTCTAGATTGTTACTCTTTGATACTAATTTCACATCTTCAAAATACTTATTTAAGATTTTCTGATTTCGCTTAGTACTTTTTTTAGTAGGATTAATAATTGGTATTAATATCAATCCTTCTTTTTGTTTTTTTATTTCGAATCCAATCCAATTAGATTCGTTTTTCGTAAAATAAAAATAGCTAGCATTAACTGTTGAAAAAACATTTTCAGCATCCAATACTTTTAGCGTGGTAATACCAGACTCTATGGTACTGTAAGTGCTTTTTGAAACTATAATTGTATCTGTATCCGACTTGTTATTGCTTTCATGAATGTATAAGTACTTGCCTTGCAATTCTTGAGGAAAAGAACTTTGTTTTTCACCAGGGTACCTATCGAATTTCAACGATTGGCAGCCCGTAGCTACTACAATTATTAAAAGTATTAATAATTTGATTTTCATTATTTTGTTTCGTTGAAATATTTAATTGCTTTCTCTAAACGAGCAACCACTTTTTCTTTTCCTATTAATGATATCATCTCAAAAATTGCTGGTCCTGCTGCAAGTCCAGAGATTGCCACTCTAAAAATCTGCATTACCGAACCTGGAGAAATTCCAGTTTGCTCCGCTATTTCTTTAAATTTATTTTCTATGGATGTATGAGAAAAATCTTCTAATGTTTTTAATGCATTCGTTAAATTCAATAAAAAGTCTGGAACATTATCTTTCCATTTTTTCTTAATTACTTCGGCATCAAACTCAGTTGGTTCTTCAAAAAAGTAAAAAGCCAATGACCAAAATTCTGTGATGAATTGTGCTTTCTCTTTAATTAATGCACAAACATTTTCAACGTAGTTTATATCAACATTAATACCTTTTGATAAGAGTTCTTTGTTAAAAATTTCTGCTAACTCTGCATCCTCTTTCGCCCTCAAATATTGTTGGTTAAACCACTTTGTTTTATTAGCATCAAATTTTGCACCTGATTTAGAAATTCTATCTACAGAAAAAGCTTCAATTAATTCTGTCATGCTAAATATTTCTTGATTAGTACCAGGGTTCCATCCTAACAATGCCAACATGTTTATAAAGGCTTCTGGGAAGTATCCTTTTTCTCTATAACCAGAACTAATTTCACCCGAAAACGGATCTTTCCATTCTAATGGGAATACCGGAAAACCAAGTCGATCGCCATCGCGTTTGCTCAGTTTACCATTGCCATCAGGTTTTAGTAATAAAGGCAAATGCGCAAATTGTGGCATTACTTCTTCCCATCCTAAATATCTGTAAAGCAAGACATGTAAAGGTGCAGATGGTAGCCATTCTTCACCTCTAATTACATGTGTTATTTTCATCAAGTAATCATCAACTACATTCGCTAAATGATACGTTGGCATACCATCCGATTTGAACAACACTTTATCGTCCATTTGTGAACTGTGCACCAACACATTTCCACGAATCATATCCGTAACACGAATTTCTTCTTTACGAGGAATTTTAATACGAACTACATATGCATCACCGGCTGCTAATCTTCTTTCTACTTCATCATGCGGTAAGCTCAAGGAGTTTTTCATACTCTCGCGAGTAATGTAATTGTATTGTGGCGAAGCAACATTACTTGCTTTTAATCGCTCACGCATTTCATCTAACTCTTCGGTTGTATCAAAAGCATAATATGCATGCCCAGCTTCTATTAACTGCATCGCATATTGGCGGTACATTTCTTTTCTTTCTGATTGGCGGTAGGGCGCATGCGGACCACCTACATGTACACCTTCATCAAACTTCATTCCGCACCATTCTAGTGCTTCAATAATATATTGTTCGGCTCCAGGTACAAATCTGGTTTGGTCGGTATCTTCGATTCTCAATAAAAAATCGCCACCATTTTTCTTTGCAAATAAATAATTATACAGAGCTGTTCTCACTCCACCCATGTGTAAAGGGCCCGTTGGGCTAGGGGCAAATCTTACGCGTACTTTTCTTTCTTCCATAGCATCGCAAATATAGGATTTTAAGCTAAATATCGTGGAAATGCGTTTTTTTCGTAATTTAACCTTGATGAATATTACAGAATCGAAAAAACGTTGGAAAATTGGGCTGTTAAGCTTTGCCGGAATTATTGGATTATCCTCCTTAGTTTACACCAATATTTTGGTTAAAAAGCTGCAAAATCAAGAAAAAGAAAAGATTGAACTTCGTTTAGAAGCTACCAAACAATTAATAAAAGCTACAGATACCACTGATAGTCAATTTATTGTTTTCTTGTTCGACTACATCATCAATAAAAATAATACGGCACTCATTATTGCAGATTCTAACGATGTTATTTTACAAACTCGTGGGCTCGATTCTACTAAAACCCTCAATATTGAGATTGAACCCGATAAAAAACTCGACCCTGAATATTTTGCAAATCAATTAGAAGAGATGAAATCTCAACATGATCCAATTGTTTACGAAGTATTTACCGGAGAGAAACAATACATTTATTACAAAGACTCTTCTATTTTAACTCAGCTTAAAGTTTATCCATACCTTCAATTAACCATTATTGCGATCTTCTTAATTGCAGCATACCTCGCTTTTAGTTCCAGCAGAAAAGCCGAACAAAACAGAGTTTGGGTGGGTATGGCTAAAGAAACTGCACACCAATTAGGTACACCCATCTCCTCTTTACTCGCTTGGATGGACTATTTAAAAGAAAAATATGCCGACCAAGATCAAAGCTCCTTTAATGAAATGGAGCATGATATACAACGCTTGGAATTAGTTGCCGATCGTTTTTCTAAAATTGGTTCGATGCCTCAACTTAAACCAGAAAATGTGTTAGAAGTGGTAACACATGGCATCGAGTACATTCAAAAAAGAAGTCCGGCTCGTATAATTTACGAAGTAAATGGTGATGCTTCTATTGAAGCAAAATTAAATCCTTCTTTATTTGATTGGGTTATAGAAAACTTATGTAAAAATGCGGCCAACGCCATAGGTACCGAAGGTAAAATCAGCATCTTTATTAGGCAGCATAAGAAAAAAGTATACATCGATATTTCTGATACGGGTGTTGGAATTCCGAAATCTAAATTTGAAACAGTGTTTGAACCCGGTTATACCACACGTAAGCGTGGCTGGGGATTGGGCCTATCTCTTGTAAAAAGAATTATAGAAAATTATCATTATGGACAGATTTTTGTGAAAGAATCTACCATTGGTAAAGGCACCACTTTTAGAATTATTTTAAATGCGTAAGTATATCGTAAGTTTGGTTTTATTTCTGCTGAGCTATTCTTCGAATGCACAAAACAGTTCGAAGGATATACATCAATATGAATTACAAAAAGCATTATCAAACAATAAAAATAATACTGCCAGAATATCAAACATCAATTTACATTATGTCAATTTTTATTGGGAAGCCAATCCAGAAGTAAATTATATTAAAGGTAAAATCACGTATCATTTTATTACACTCGAAAATTTAAATGCTATTACATTCGATTTGGCAAGTAACATGCAAGTAGATTCTGTACTTTATAAAAATCAGATTTGTGTGGTAACTGAAGTGAATGATCAAATTAGAATAAACTTATCTTCACTAATTAATGAAGGACAATTAGATTCCATTATAATCTACTATCAAGGTGAACCGAAACAAACCGGATTCGGTGCATTTAGCATAGGTACTCATTCGTCGGGGCCAGTATTATGGACACTCTCAGAGCCATACGGTGATAAAGAATGGTGGCCATGCCAATCTAATTTATCTGATAAAATAGACAGTATTGACATACATGTAAAAACACCTAAGCCTTATATTGTTGGCAGTAATGGCTTGTTAATGAAATTAGATTCTATAGACACGTCTTACATTTATCATTGGAAACACCGATACCCAATTGCCAGTTATTTAATTGCCATTGCCATTTCTAACTATGCAATTTTAAATGATACGATGCAATTGCAAAATGGACCAATGCAGTTTTTAAATTATGTTTACCCACATCAAGTAGAATTATCAAAAAAACAATTACACGAAACCAAAGAAATTATTCATTTGTTCGAAGATCTATTTGGCGAGTATCCATTTTATAAAGAAAAATACGGGCACGCACAATGTAATATTGGAGGCGGCATGGAACACCAGACCATGAGTTTTATGGGTAATTTTAACAAAGGCTTAATTGCTCACGAGCTCGGCCACCAATGGTTTGGCGATAAAATTACCTGTGCTAGCTGGCAAGAAATTTGGCTTAACGAAGGCTTCGCCACTTATTTAGCTGGCATTATATACGACTTCGGGAAAAACGATACCCTCTGGAATATTTTCAAACTTCAATCTATTACCGAAGCACTACAAGCAAAACAAGGTTCCGTTTATGTAGATGATACAAGTAATGTGAGTAGGATTTTCGATTACAGATTAAGCTATGTAAAAGCTTCTTTAATTTTACATATGCTGCGTTGGAAACTCGGCGACGATTTGTTTTTTACTGCTTGTAAAAATTATTTAAATGATGATGAACTGAGCTTCGCTTTTTCGAATACAGAAAGATTTAAAAACCATTTAGAGCAAACTGCTAACATAAATCTTGATGAGTTTTTTAACGATTGGTTATATGGAGAAGGTTATCCGAAGTATGAAATACAATGGGAGCAAAATACAGATTTAAAATTAAAAGTGAATATTAAACAAAGCAGTGTACATCCATCGGTTTCGTTTTTCGAAATGCCTGTTCCTGTTAAGTTTGAGGGTGATGCCTTTGATACAGTACTTGTATTTCAAAACCTATACAACAACCAAGATTTTGAGCTTCCATTATATTTTAAAATACAACAAGCCATTCCGGATTCAGATAAATGGTTGCTTGCAGAATTTAAAATTAGCAACAAAAATGAGTTTGCGAACTTCAATAGATTATTAATCAACGTGTCGCCAAATCCAAACAATGGGTATATGCACATCAATTTAAATAAGAAGATAAACATTGAAGCATTAAAACTATACTCATTGCTTGGTGAAAAAATTTTAGAGTTGAAAAATTTCAATGAACCTAAAAATTACTTAGAATTAGACATCAGAGATTTTGAGAATGGCATGTACACTTTGTTTATTGAAGAAAAAAATAGAACAAGTAGTGTAAAGATAATAGTGATGAAATAATTTCATATTAAATTTTATAAAATGTTTAAAAAAATAAAGTCTTTTTTCACTCTTTTACTTCTTTTACTTGGTGTTACAGCATGTAATAAAAAAGAGTACTCCATAAAAGTTGATGGACATATATATAATAATTGCAATTTAGTACCTGTAGAAAATGTAGAAATAAGATTGTATAATTCGGCACAAGATGGCTTTGCACAGAAAATAGCAAAAACGGATTCAAACGGTTATTTTAATGTTGAATTAAAAGGGGAAGGAAATACTGATCTTAAAATTTCTATTGAAGACGTACATAGTGGCCCCATTAACAGTTGTAGTATGAATGTAATTAAATCGGATACATCCTACTTAGAATTATTTAAACTTAATTTGAATGACAGAGATACATTATATGCTTCAGTTATTCCTGTTGATTTTTTCAACTCTATGTTTTTTGTACCCCCTGTCTATAAAATTCCATTTTCAGAATTTAAATCAAATAAAGCATTATTGAAAATAGATAGAAGGAAGCTCTTAAATTATTCTTTTAATACTAATTTAGCCTTAAATAAATTATGGGTAAATAATAATTTTGATGCTCATATAGTTTGGGGTGTTGGGAATGATGATTTTCAATCAAACAAAGAGAAACTAATTCAAAGAACATTTGGTTCTAATGATAGAATCAAATTATTATACTTGAAGAGTTGTGACGGTTTAAATGAAATAATTTTGTATTAAGACGAAATAGTGTTATCCAATATTGAACTAGAAAATAAAAAAAAAGAGGGCTTGAAATTAAATTCCAAGCCCTCTTTTTTTATTGTGATATTTACTATTCTATTATTAATTTTTGAGTTTCAGATGCATCACCTAAATCTGCTTTTATAAAATAAGCACCTTTTGGCAACGAACTTAAATCAATTTCTTTTTTGATATTCTGACTGTTATCATCGTAATTTTTTGTCCACACAATTCTTCCTAGTTGATCAATTACTTGAACTGTTAAGTTTGAATTTGATACCCCTGTAATACTTAAGTTTATTAAGCCTTTAGATGGATTTGGAGTTACAGAGAATGCTGTAATTTTTGTATTTGCATTTACACCCACTGCATTGGTAACTTCAATTGTTTTACTTGCAGATGCAGAGCATCCTTCTGTATTAACAAATGTATACGTTATAGTATGTGTACCTAATCCTGCAACCGATGGAGTAAATACTCCGTTGCTAACACCTGGGCCTGCATACGTACCACCTGTTGGTGTTCCTCCAGTTAATTGTAATGGAGTAGCATTAGGGTTTATCGCGTTAAAATCTGCTAAGGTAACTGTTGGTGCTGGTGCAAATGTAATTACAACTGAATCGCTTCTTCTGCTACATAAACCATTTGGAGCTGTAATATCGCAATAGTAAGTTCCAGATTGAGTTACTTGTATTGCTCTAGTGGTAGCACCTGTGCTCCAAGAATAAACTCCTGATGCTTGTGAAGCAGTAAGTGTAATTGTATTTCCTTGGCATGGCAATACATTGTTTTTGTTGATAGTTCTTACTGGATTTGCTAATGTAACTATATAGCCATCTTTAATTTGAGTTTTACCATCTACTACTAAAGTAACTCTAAATTTACCAGCTGTATTATAGGCAACTGTTGGGTTCGCAAGAGTTGAACTCGCTGGTGTGCCACCCGCAAATGTCCATTGTATATTAGCGCCTGGAGTTGTGTTTGTGAAATTAACGCTTTCACCTGGGCACACATAGTTATTATTTACTGTAAAGTCTACAACGGCAGCATCTGGATCTACTTCTGCCCACCAAGTAGCCCAAGTGTTTATATTAGAACCCGCGTATTCTTGTATGGTCCAAAATGTTGAATCGTTCGTAGGATCTACAACCGTATTCGAATAATCGCCCCAACGATTTCTGCCTGCACCAAAATCTTTGAAATAAGTATTTTCACCAAATTTATAAGTGTACTCATCTCTGAACGTATTGATTGGATCGTTTGCTCTTCTTAGAGAATAACCAGCAGATGCGTATTGCTCATTAGAAAAACTAGTATATCCAACTAACACATCATTTTTTTTGTTAACAGCTATACTAGGATAATTATAATGGCGAGCTCCTGTAGCATCGTCAATTATATTACGTTGAATAATGTTACCTAAAGTGTCTAATTCCCACCATTGCACAGAACTACGGTTAGGACCAGCAGAGGGTAAAAATATTGCATGAGTAGCCCAAATTCTACCGTTTCTAACCACAACTTGGCGCATTCTGTGATCGCCTGCGTTTATTAAGTTAGTAGAACCTAATTGAGGATTAAAATTTCCGTTAGTACCTGCGCCTGTAGCCCAAGTATTGTTAGACTGTATTGATAATGGAGCCGACATGGCTGGGTTAGCTGCTGTACCTGTAATTGTTCTCATCGTTAAGGTACCTTTTCCTGCACTGTTTCCACTTGCCGAACGAATTAAAAACATTCTGTCTGTAGAATTATCATAATGAATAGATGGACAAGCAACGGCTGTGCCTTCATTGGTAACTTCAAACTTTGTAAATACACCCGCACCGTTATTATAAACATCTGCTTTATCCCAAACATAAATTTGATGAGATGTACTCGAACTACCTGGCATCGGAAATAAGTTCATTTGAACAACAATCCATTTGCCATTAAAGCCAATACTTGGAAAATCCACCCATCTTACATTCGTTGCATCAACATCTACTTTATACATATTCCAACCTTGTGTTGGATCTGAAGTTTTTGAAACTGCTAACAAAGTACATGAGTTATTTGATTGTGGCTCTGCAGATGAAACAATAATCCATCTGTTCGCAACATGGTCATACAAAGCTTTAGGATCATATGTACTGGTTAAACCACCAATTGGCGACCAAAAAGAATTTAAGGAAACTGTGCTAATGTTAACACCTGTTTTGTCTTGAATTCTAACCTGAGTATTTAAGGTAACAATGGTATGGTTAGGACCAACTGTACCATTTACATCTGGTGGAATAGATGTGCTATTATCGTTTAAGCCATTGAAGCTTTTAACTGGTGCTATTGATAAAATTGCAGAACTTGTTCTGTTCTGTGAATTGTATGCTGGGAATGGATCTGTTTTTACAATTCCCGATAAATCAGCATCCATCTCAGGTATTTCATTTGCCTTTTTGTTACCGATAAATTGTATTGGCTTTCTGCTAGGTTTGTTATACGATTCAACTAATGCAATTTGCATAAAGTTTACTTCTTTTTTTACATCCGCAACACCGTGTTGCTTTGTAACATTTACATCCTGCGCTTTTGCAGTAAACATTGTTAATGCAACAATGCCCGATAATGTAATTTTCTTTGTAAGTAGAGTTATATTCATGATGTTCAATTTTTTCAATAAAAGTTAAATTTACGAAATAAGGTGGAATTTCCATTATAACACATTAAATTCTAAATTGTTGAGCACAAAAAAAGGGCCAAGAAATAACTCTTAGCCCCTTTAACATGAATATGATCGTATTATTCGATAATTAACTTCTGAGTTTCTGATGCATCACCTAAATCTGCTTTTATAAAATAAGCACCTTTTGGCAACGAACTTAAATCAATTTCTTTTTTAATGTTTTGGCTATTATCATCATAATTTTTTGTCCACACAATTCTTCCTAGTTGATCAATTACTTGAACTTTTAAGTTTGAATTTGATACCCCTGTAATGCTTAAGTTTATTAAGCCTTTAGATGGATTTGGAGTTACAGAAAATGCAGTAATTTTTGTATTTGCATTTACTCCCACTGCATTGGTAACTTCAATTGTTTTACTTGCTGATGCAGAACATCCTTCAGGGCTTACAAATGTATACGTTATAGTATGTGTACCTAATCCTGCAACCGATGGAGTAAATACTCCGTTGCTAACACCTGGACCTGCATACGTTCCACCTGCTGGAGTTCCACCAGATAATTGCAATGGAGTTGCATTAGGATTTATTGCGTTAAAATCTGCTAAGGTAACTGTTGGTGCTGGAGCAAATGTAATCACAACCGAATCACTTCTTCTGCTACATAAACCATTTGGTGATGTAATGTCGCAATAGTAAGTTCCAGATTGAGTTACTTGTATTGCTCTAGTAGTGGCACCTGTACTCCAAGAATAAACTCCTGATGCTTGTGAAGCAGTAAGAGTGATTGTATTACCTTCACATGGTAATACGTTGTTTTTATTGATGCCTCTCACAGGATTTGCTAATGTAACTACATATCCATCTTTTAATTGCGTTTTACCATCTACAACCAACGTAACTCTAAATTTACCAGAAGTATTATAGGTAACAGTAGGGTTCGCATCCGTAGAACTTGCCGGAGTACCTCCTGCAAAAGTCCACTGAAAACTACTTCCAGAAAAATTAGATTTGTTTGTAAATACTACGCTTTCACCAGGGCAAACGTAATTGTTATCTGCACTGAAATCAGGAATATCTGTATATGGGTTTACATGCGCCCACCAAGTTGCCCAGGTATTTATAGTACCACCTGCATACTCTTGTATACTCCAAAAAGTTGAATCGTTTGTAGGATCAATTACTGTATTGGTATAATCTCCCCAACGGTTACGTGTTCCACCAAAATCTTTAAAGTATGTGTTCTCTCCGTATTTAAATACGTACTCATCTCTGAATGTATTAATAGGGTCGGTACTTTTTCTGAAAGAATATGCACCCGATGCGTATTGTGTTGGTGCAAAACTTGCATAACCTAACAATACATCGTTTTTATTATTTACTGCAATACTAGGGAATGAGTAAAATCTTTGTCCTGTTGGATCTTCAATAATATTTCTTTGTTGAACATTTCCTAAGGTATCAAATTGCCACCACTGTACACCACTTCTAGTAGCTCCACTTAATGGCAAAAATACTGAATGTACTGCCCAAACTTTCCCATCTCTTACCACTACATGGCGCATACGATGGTCGTTTGTTGCAATTAAACTTGTAACTCCTAATTGTGGAGCAAAGTTTGTATTGTTCGCACCAGAACTTGCCCAAGTATTATTTGTTTGAATGGTTGTAGGAGCTGATAGTACAGGCGTTGTAGCAGTTCCACTTAATGTTCTCATCGTTAGTGTTCCTTTGCCGGCACTGTTACCACTTGATACTCGCATTAAAAACATTTTACTTGTTGAGTTATCATAATGTATAGATGGACAAACAATAGCTGTAGACTCATTTGTGATTTCAAATTTTGTAAACACACCCGCACCATTATTGTAAACATCTGCTTTATCCCAAACATAAATTTGGTGTGAAGTAGCTGTAGAACCTGGCATAGAAAATAAATTCATTTGCACAGTAATCCATCTGTCATTGAAACCGATGCTAGGATAATCCACCCATTTAGTATTGGCTGCATCTACATCAATTTTATACAAGTTCCAGCCTTGTGTAGGGTCTGATGTTTTAGATACCGCTAATAATGTACTAGAACTGTTTGATTGTGGTTCTGCAGATGAGCAGAATAACCAGCGATTTGAAAAGTGATCATACAATATCTTTGGGTCATAAGTAGAAGTAATCCCTCCTAATGGTGCCCAAAATGAATTTAACGTAACAGTACTTAAAGTGGTTCCGCTACGGTCTTGTATACGAACTTGTGTGTTTAAGGTAACCATAATGTGGTTAGGACCAACCGCACCATTCACATCAGGTGGAATAGAAGTACTGTTATCATTTAACCCATTAAAATTGTTAATTGGTCCTGGAGATGCAATACCTGAGCTCGTTCTGTTAGCATCTGTGTATTTTCCAAAAGGATCCATTTTAACATTGCTTAGGTCGGCATCCATTTCCGGAATTTCCCTAGCTTTTTTATTACCAATAAACTGAATTGGCTTTGCTGCCGGTTTATTGTAGGCTTCAACTAATGCAATTTGCATGAAGTTTACTTCCTTTTTTACATCAGCAATACCTTGCTGACTTGTAACACTTGCCTCTTGTGCATCTGCTTGTGTAAAAATTGCGATTGCAGATGAAACAAGGAGTGTTCTTTTTAAGAGTAAATTTATATCCATAAATAAATAGTTTTCAATAGAATAATAAAAATACAAAAAATCTTGATTATTAATTCCAGATATAAGATTTTATTACCTTTGAACATGAAAAAAACTCGTTATACAGCTTATTTTTGTCTGTTTTGTGTCATTTTTATGCTTGCCCTGCAATCATGCAAGATTAAAACAGCTGAGGCTCCTGTACCAACTAAGGTGGTAGCTACTCAGGTAAACCGACCTTTATCAACCATCAACATTCCTATCAGCTTATCTATACAAGAGTTAGAAAATGCTATCAATAAACAATTTAATGGCTTGCTTTATAATGATGACTCTTATGAAAATAATGACAATGATAATTTAATTGTAAAAGTTAAAAAAATTGATGCATTTAAACTTTCTGCATCGGGCGATAAAATTAAAATTATTGCACCTTTAGAAGTATATGTAAACGGACGATTAAAAAAAGATTTTTTTAGTTTATTCGATCAAGATTTTGGTATTGATAAAAATAAAGAGGCTACATTTAAACTGAATGTAGTAATTAATACTAAAATAAATGTTAATCAAGATTGGGACATCATTACAAAATCTGAAGCAGGATTTCAATGGAGAGAACAACCCTATTTAGAACTCGGCCCAATAAAAATTCCGATTGGTAGTATTATTGAAACAGTAGTAAACAATCAGATTACAGACATCAACAAAAAATTAGATTTAGAAATCACTAAAAACATTAAAATAAAACCTATCGCTACACAACTTTGGAACCAGCTACAAGCACCAATTGTAGTAAGCGAGCGTTACCAAACGTATTTGAAAATATTTCCAGAATTTATTTCAATGTCGAACGTTACTAGCGACGGAAAAAAGATTGATATTAATTTAGGGTTTAGATCAGATATTAGTTTGATTGCCGGATCGAAACCTGATTTAGTAGAGATAAAACCTTTGCCAAAATTACAACAACAAACACGTATTGATAGCACCTTTAACTTATACTTTTCCGCTACTATGAATTATGCATATGCAACACAATTAGCGAAAGAACAATTTGTTGGGAAAACATTAAAGTTTGATAACGAAACGCAGGTAGTAACTATTAATGATTTAAATTTCTTTAACAATGGAAATAAATTGGGGATGATGATAAACCTCGATGGGTATTTTAGAAATGGTTTTTTCAAAAAGAAATTTAAAGGTACTGTTTACGCGCTAGGAACTCCTGTTTATAATGATAGCACACAAATTTTAAGCATTAAAGATTTTGATTTTGATATAAAATCTAAAGATGCATTAGTTGGTACAGCTGAGTGGCTTTTAAAAGGGAGTTTCAAGAAAACAATACAAGCAAAACTGCAATACTCTATGAAAGAAGAAATAGAGAAAGCAGTAAAAACAGCCGACGATGCCTTAAAAAATGCTAAAATTCCGAACATCAAATTAAACGGGAAAGTTGAAAAAATTTCGCCTTATGGTATTTCACTTTCAGAACAAGGCGTGCAAGTAATTATACAATCTACAGGTGATTTAAAAGTATTTGTAAATAAATTTTAAGATGAAAAAAATGGATAAACCAGCAGATTCTGAATTTGCGCCTTTTTATAAAACGTACGTTGATTTAGTGGAGGGTGATGTTTACCTATTTTTAGAAAAACAATTACAACGCTTTAAGGATATTTGCAAAAATATTCCGGAGGGAAATACTTTGTATAAATACGAAGAGGGTAAATGGAGTATAAAAGAAGTAGTTGGGCATTGTATAGATACCGAAAGAATTATGGCATATCGATTACTTCGAATTTCTAGAGCTGATAAAACGGAGCTCCCGGGCTTCGATGAAAACGAGTACATTAACCAATCTACATACGATAAAACTCATTGGGACGACATAATTTCAGAATTCATTGCCTTAAGAACTGCAAACATCTTGCTTATAAAAGCACTTACAGAAGAGCAACTAGGCATGTTTGGGGATGCTAATAAGCTGCCCATCAGTGCTAAAGCATTAGTATTTATTATTGCTGGGCATTTAGAACATCATTTAGGAATACTAATTAGGAGGTATTTAAAATAATCTTATTTTTAGAAAAAATTAAACTATGGATCGTTACTTTGGAGTATTTGGGATTATATTGATTTTAGGCTTATCGTTTTTACTATCGAATAACAAAAAAGCAATTAATTACCGTTTAGTATTTACAGGGTTGTTTATACAAGCATTACTTGCAGTATTTATATTAAAAATTCCATTAGGTCAAACCATCTTTTCACACATCGGTCACTTTATTACTAAGATTCTCGACTTCTCAAATAAAGGTGCAGACTTTGTATTCGGACCTTTGGTGAATTCAAATTTATTATCGCCCTTATTCGGACCGGGTAATTCATTTATCTTTTTCTTTAAAATTATACCAACCATCATATTTGTATCTGTATTGGTAAGTATTGCATATCACATTGGCTTAATGCAACGTATTGTTGCAGTATTTGCACGTGCGGTGCATTGGTTAATGGGAGTAAGTGGTTCAGAAGCCTTATCAAACGTGGGCAGTGCATTTGTTGGTCAAGTAGAAGCACAAATAATGATTAAACCATACATCAGCGGAATGACAAAGTCTGAGCTATTAGCCAGCATGGCGGGGAGTATGGCTTGTATTGCAGGTGGTGTAATGGCTGTATATATTTCGATGGGAGTACCAGCAGAGTATTTAATAGCCGCCAGTATAATGGCAGCGCCTGGTGCCTTAGTTATTTCTAAAATTGTTTATCCTGAAACAGAAGCATCGGAAACCAAAGGAAATGTAAAGCTCGAAATTAAAAAAGCACATGAAAATTTGATGGATGCTATTTCTCATGGTGCCAGCGATGGAATGAGAATTTCTTTAAACGTAATTGCGATGTTATTAGGTTTTATTGCCTTAATAGCAATGGTAGATGCAGGTTTAGGTTGGATTGGTAGTTATTTATATTCTCATACTAGTTTAGATTTAAGCTACGTAGGCATTTCATTAAAAGAATTAAGTTTGAAAGAAATCCTCGGTTCAATTTTTTCCATTTTTGCGTATGCAATGGGAGTGCCTGCACAAGATACACATGCGGTAGGTTCTTTAATGGGAACAAAATTAGTAATCAATGAATTTGTAGCTTATTCGGATTTATCACCCATGATTGCGGCAAAAGCCTTGCAACACAAATCAATTGTAATTGTAAGTTTTGCATTGTGTGGATTTGCAAACTTTAGTTCTATTGCCATACAAGTTGGAGGCATTGGAGAGTTAGCACCAAACAGACGAGCAGACCTTGCAAAGCTTGGTTTTAAAGCATTAATTTGCGGAACGTTTGCATCTTATTTATCTGCAACTATCGCAGGTCTATTATTATAATAAAGTAGGAATTAGTACAATGAATTTACTCCCCACACCGGGAGTAGATTCCATTTGTATGGAGCCGTTAATTCTTTTTAGCGCTTCTTTTGCAACGTATAAACCAACACCAGATCCTGCATTTTTATGCACCCCTCTAAAAAACATGTCGTATATTTTATCTTGATGTTCGGGTTCTATGCCAATACCATTATCTTCAATTTCTATAATCGAACCACCTAAATTAGTTTTTACTCGAATGTGAATTGTTTTGTCTGTTGTATGTTCATCATGAAACTTAATTGCATTCAATAAAATATTATTTAATATAATTCTTATCCTGCTTTCGTCAGATCTTATAAACACAGGTTCATCTATTTCTTTTAAATACTGAATATGTACATCTTTTAGATGACTGTCTAGTTCAAAAACTATATCGTTAACAATTGTCCCGAAATTGATATGATTAATTTCTACATCTAATCTATTACTTCTATAATACTTAATAATATTTTGAACGAAAGCATCCATCCTATTCACAGTATGGTCTATCATATCAATATATTCAGGCATTTTATGAGCATCATCGGTTTTAGCAACTTTTATAATTCCTAGTATTGATGCTAATGGT
>JAGVEE010000058.1 GCA_020058405.1 Sphingobacteriales bacterium | reverse complement strand
TTCGGAATTCCGGTCTTAGAGTCTATGTACTGCGATGTTCCAGTAATTACTTCAAACACTACTTCTTTACCCGAAGTTGCAGGCGAAGCAGCCATTCTCGTGGATCCAAACTCTGTATCAGATATTGCAAATGCAATGTGTGATATATTTACTGATAAAAATTTACACGCACAGTTGATACAAAAATCTCAACTTAGAAAAAAAGAATTTTCTTGGAATAGAACAGCATCACTTTTTTGGAATTCCATACAAAAACTAATGAATGAAAATCCTAAAATTTAATTTGTACATTTACGTATGCAAAGAAAATTTATCCTCAATCTTATACTAATCATTTTAGTAAATTTGATGATAAAGCCATTGTATATTTTTGGTATCGAAAGAAATATCCAAAACATAGTAGGTGCTGCAGATTATGGCCTGTTTTATTCACTGTTTAATTTGAGTTTTATTCTGAGTATTATTCTCGATCCAGGTATAACTAATTATAACAACAGACACATTGCACAAAACGAACATTTATTAAGCACATCCTTTTCAAACATTATATCTTTAAAGATTTTTTTAACTTTTATTTATATTGTTGTCATTACTATTTATGCCTTAGTGCTAACATTTAATACCGAAGAATGGTATTTAATTTCGTTACTAATTATAGGCCAAATATTAAATTCATTTACGCTGTATAACCGCTCAAACCTAGCAGGAATGCAGCTTTTCAAAACAGATACATTTATTTCTATACTAGATAAATTGCTGATGATTATTGTTTGTGTGCCAATTGTTTATTTTGGCCTGGGTACTGCAAACTTTAACATTGCTACGTTTATTACCCTACAAACATTCTCGTTTTTTGGTGCAGCTATTATTTCGTTTTTTTATGTAAAAAAACACACAAAATTTTTTAAAATTCATCTCAATTGGGCTAATTCAATTTCAATTATTAAAGAGAGTTACCCCTTTGCAATACTTGCATTACTTATGTTAATTTATACAAAGGCCGACACTGTTTTACTAAAAGAAGTTCACAAAAATGGAAATGAAGAGGTAGGTATTTATGCCGCTGCCTACAGATTAATTGACGCGCTTAATATGATTGCAGTACTGTTTTCGGGCTTGCTTTATCCAATTTTTGCCCGTATGATTAAAGAGAAACAGAACATTGAAGGCTTAGTAAAAACATCTTTCTCTTTATTAGTATTACCCTCGGCAGTTTTTGCACTATTTTCTTTTTTCTATGCTGAAAATATTATGCAGTTACTGTATATTAATAATGTGGCCGAGGCGGCAAAAATATTTAAAATATTAATTATTGGCTTTGTATTTATTTGTAATGGATACATCTATGGTACATTACTTACGGCGAATGGGAATATTCGTCTGTTAAATAAAATTGCATTTATTGGTGTACTAATCAATGTTATATTAAACCTTATTTTTATACCATTCTATGGGGCCTTGGGTTCTGCTTTTGTGTCGGTGTGTACCTTCTTTATTGTAACAAGTACTCAACTATATTTTAGCCATAGGAAATTCGATATAAAAGTTAAATTAAGCTATATCATCAGAGCAATACTGTCCTTAATTGCAATTGCTTTACTATGTTATTTTTCTATGAAGCTAAATTTCAACTGGTTAAGTAAATATGCTTTTGGCATCATTTTATCTATAATAATATTGATTATAAGCCGTTTACTCCCTATTAAACAACTAACCTTATTAATGAAGCAAGATAAAATTGTTTAGATAATAATTTTAACTTTGCAATTATTATAATCTAAATTAAATGAAGCTAGAAAACGATTACAGCTATTCTTTCGACGTATATTATTTTATCAAATTAGTTTGGAGTTGGAAATTTTCCATTATTGCAATTTGCGTTATTGCAGGCATATTAACCTATCTTTTTACAGGTCCATCATTTATAGAACCCAAGTATAAAGCTGATGTTATCTTTTACCCAACTACCAACGCAAACCTTTCCACAACCATCCTAACAGAACCTGGTAATCAAGGCTATGGCTTATTAGAATTTGGTTCCGATGAAGATGGAGAACAGTTGCTTCAAATTCTAAAGTCGGATGAAATGCGTAACAACGTTATTAACAACTTTAAATTGGCTACGCATTATGGCTTTGATACCACTAAGATCGTTTCGATGTTGGGGCTTCGTACCATGTTAAGTAAGAATTTGGAAATCAAACAAACAGAATTTAAAGCAATTCAAGTTACAGTATTTGATAAAGACCCTCAGTTATCAGCAGACATTGCGAATTATATTGCAAATTATGCCGATTTACAAAAAAATGCTATTCAAAAAGTAAAAGCCAAAGAAGCATTATCAATTGTTGAAAAAGAATATTTCAAAGAGCAACTTTTCATGGATTCTATAAACGCACAGTTAATGGAATTAAGAAATTTAGGCATCTATGATTATTTCGAACAATTCTCTCAATTAAACGAAGCTTATACGTTAAATTCTGTACGCCTAGATCAAGAAGAAGCTTTGTTAAAAGTGTACGAAGAAAATAAAAAATCATTGCCAGATACATTGATAATAAAAACCAAAGCAAGAGTTCAAGGTTATAGAGCAGCAGTAAACTCATTAAAACCTACGCTTGATAAAATCAAGAAACACGGTGGATCCTACATTAATAACATAAATAACTTAGAGTTTGAACGAAGGAAATACCAAAGTTTAAAATCAAGATATGAAAGTGCTAAGATGGAATTCGAAAGTGCCTTGCCACAAAAATTTATAATTAATGCTGCAGAAAAACCTGAAATACCTGCAAAACCTCGCAGAATGTTAAGTGCCGCAATAGTTGCCCTCTCCACTTTTTTCTTCGCACTAATTATTATTGCTTTAATCGACATTTTACCATTCATTAGAAAAAAATTAGCTTGAACAACGTTAGGAACATAGGGAAGAATGATTATTATTTCTTTTTTAGTTCGGCATTAATTTTCATTGCTCTCAACATCGTTGGGCTTTGGAAAGAAATTCCTTATTTAAATGCTATACCTTTTATTATTCTATTTTGTGTGTTAATTGTTAGAGATTACAGACTTGTATTCTATTTCTTATTAGCATCCTTGCCCATTTCTATCGAATTCTTTTTCGGAAGTTTAAGCTTGTCGGCACCATCAGAACCAATCTTGATTTTATCAACTGGCTTGTGGTTAATATTATTTATTAATAAAAGAACAAACTTATATCAGCATCTAAATAATTTATTAATTGTATTAATCATTCTGCAACTTTTACTTTTTACCTTTAATATTTTTATTTCTCGCGAACCAATATTATCATTGAAATATCTGCTTGCTAAAATTTGGTTCTTTGGTGGTTTTATTTTTCTCCCATTACTTTTTTTAAAAGAAGAGAAACAATTTAAAATTGCATTTTGGTCGTTTTTTATCCCCTTAATGCTCACTGTTTTTTATACCATTATCAACCACGCTTTAACTGGTTTTAGTTTTGAAGAAGTAAACCAATCTGCTCGCCCATTTTATGCAAACCATGTAATATATGCTTGCACCTTGGGACTAGCCTTGCCATTTAGTGTAGCGGCCTTAGGCTGGTATAAAGAAAATCCACTTTTAAAACTAATCTTGATTTCGATGATAATTGTATTGGTATTCGCAATTATTACATCGTACACACGTACAACCTGGCTAAGTGTGTTCGCAGCAATTGCAAGTGTGTTTGTATTTAAATCTAAATTTTTAAAACTAGCATTTCTTGTTGCTTCGGTAGGTGTTGTATTTTTCTGCTATCAATTAGTGGATCAAAACAACTACATGAAATATGCCCCCAATTATAGTAATACCGTTTTTAATAGAGAAGATTTTAGTAAACACATGGAAGCTACTGTTGAACTAAGTGATGTTTCTGGTATGGAACGTGTATATCGTTGGGTGGCGGCAATTAATTTAATACAACATAATTTTTGGTTCGGCACTGGCAACAATACTTTTTATCCAACATATAAAGAGTACGCAAACCCTGCATTTATTACCTATTTAAGTGATAACCCCGAACGATCTAGCACACATAATTATTTCTTGCTAATTTTTTGTGATCAAGGTGTTTTTGGATTTATTTTATTTCTTGCATTGTATATAGTGGCTATGTTAAAAACAAAAACCATATATACCCTAAGCAACTCCACATTTATTAAAAACTTAATGCTCACTTGTTTTGCAACCTTAGTAATATTCTTAGTTCACCTCGTTTTAGGCGACATGGTAGAAGTGGATAAAAACGGTGGAATCTTTTTCATAATCATATCCATAATTGTTGGTGCCGAATACAAGGTACGGAATCAACAAAAACAGAATGAACTTAATTCTTCTGATCAAATGCATCTCTAATCCCCGAAGAGAAAATATTAAATGCATATACTAACAACATAATTGCTAAACCAGGTATTAAAGCCAAGTAAGCTGCATCCATAATGATGTAGCCATAATGTTCTTTAACCATACCCCCCCAAGTAGGTGTTGGTGGTTGTGCCCCGAATCCTAAAAAACTCAAGCCCGCTTCGAGTAAAATTGCCGATGCAAAATTTGCTGCAGCCATTACTAATAAGGGACCTAAAATATTTGGCAATATATGTTTAAATATTATTCTGAATTCATGATAACCTAAGGCTTTTGCTGCTTCAACAAACTCTATGTTTTTAATGCTTAATATTTGACCTCGAACTAATCTGGCAACCTCTACCCACATGCTTAATCCTATAGCAATAAATACTTGCCAAAATCCTTTACCTAATGCAAATGAAATTGCAATGACTAATAATAAGGAGGGCAAAGACCAAATCACATTAATGAACCATGTTATTAATACATCTAGTTTGCCACCGTAATATCCTGCAATAGCACCTAAGAACACTCCAAGGAGCACTGAAATAATAACAGAAACAATGCCAACCGACAATGAAATTCTTGTACCTAAAATCATTCTACTTAACACATCTCTACCGTATCGATCTGTACCAAGCCAATAAGTTCTGGTAATGTATTTGTTTGTTGACACCAAAGTGTCGGTTTCAAAAACTGGAGTATATTTAAAATTAGATTCTCTGCCATTAATCCATTTATTAATAAAACTATTATTGATGTTGCTTTTTCCTGCCTCTTCAACTTTAAATTTTATTTTAGTGCCCGGTGGCATGGTGCTTATTTCTAAATGCATTTCATTCGCATTCGGGCTATCATCAGGCATTATTAAATATCCTGCCAATGCAATTACAATTGTAAATAAAATAAGAAAGCCACCAAACATAGCAAGTTTATTCTTCTTTAATTTCGAAACAACTCTTTTTAATGGGCTATCAATTTCTTTCATCTTACTTTCCTACCTTTCCAAACATAAGTGGTACTAAAATTGCCTAATAAGCCCACTATAATTATATAGGGTGTATATAAAATTATTACTAGAATTATATATGGCAATAATGAGATTCTTTTAAAAAACCATAATGTTTGCAGAATAAAAATACCATCAAAAAGAAACTTAAATAGAAATGCAACTTTCAAATAAGTTGAAATTTCTGCACTATAAAAACTATATACAACAGAACCTAGCAATACCAAATTAAATAAAAATATAGAAATCAGCATCGTACTTGTTCTATAATCTGTAAAAGCTGATTCATTTGAGGCCCATCTTATTCGTTGTTGTAAAAATCCATTAAAATCGTTTTTTGCATAGGTAAGAACTACTGCACTTTTACTTTTTAAAAAACCAATTAGATTTGGGTGTTTATTATAAACTTTATGCAATAACATTTCATCATCTCCACTTGCCTTCATATCTATTCCTTCATATCCATCAATTTCATGAAACAAATTACGTGTAAATATCATGTTTGCTCCATTACATGTATTGGGTATGCCATTTTTTATACACGCTGCTGCAGCCCCAATTAAATATTGAAATTCGATTGTTTGTACTTTTTCAAACCATGTTTTTTCTAAATGGTAACTAACAGGAGCCGAAATAAATTGCACTTTTTCTTTTAAATAATAATCTACGATACTAGCAATCCAATTTTCCGTAACTCTACAATCGCCATCCGTAGTCACAATCAATTCTGCCTCAGAATTGTTTACACCCAATGTTATCGCTCTTTTTTTATAAGCATTAATTTTTTCATCAACCTTTAGTGGAATAACTTTTACATTTTTATAGCCAAGTTCTGTAATTATTTGAACAGTATTATCAGTAGAGTCGTCATCAATTACTAATACTTCAATAAATTCTGATGGATACGTTTGGGATTGTATATCTGTTAACAATTTGCCAATGTGTACCTCTTCATTTCTAACCGGAACAACTATAGAAATTGTGGGATATCTCTGAAAATTATAGTTAGGAATGTACATTTTAGTCCTTGTCCAACCTATTACAAAATAAGAAACAATGCATAAATATGTAAACAACAAAAAATATAAAACAACTAAAACTACAATCACCTAAACAATTTTAAATACTACTCTTTGTCCTTTAAAAATCATTGGCAAGATAACATTTTATCTCCCAATCTTGTATCTTTACGAAGCATAGCATTAGAATTTATAACCTTTGAAAGAGCAAATTATTTTAGGTGTTGACCCTGGTACTTCGGTAACTGGTTTTGGTTTAATTAAAGTGGAAGGCAAACACATTAGCTTAATTGAATTAGGTGTTATAAAAACTGGTAAAACTGACGATCATCCCTTGAAGCTAAAAAAAATATTTGAAGGCGTTTTAGGTATCATAGAAATTCATCACCCAGATGCAATGGCTATTGAGGCTCCATTTTTCGGCAAAAACATTCAATCGATGTTAAAGTTAGGCCGAGCTCAAGGAGTAGCTATGGCGGCGGCTATGTACAGAAACATTCCACTTTGTGAATACTCTCCAAAAAAAATAAAACAATCTATTACAGGCAATGGGAACGCCTCTAAAGAGCAAGTGTCATCTATGTTACAAGCACTTCTAAAATTTGATGGGCATCCAGACTACCTCGATGCTACAGATGGGTTAGCAGCAGCAGTTTGTCATTATTTACAAAACGATTTAAGTGATCTTCAAAAAAATAAAACAAAAAAACCTGCGAAAAAACACACAGGCTGGGCAAGTTATTTAACAGAAAATCCTGATAAAATCCTTAAGAAATAATCGCTTGTTCTATTTGTTTTGCTAAAGATAAGAACTCTTCATTGCTCATTATAATTCGTTCAGATGTAAACGACATATCTGCAATGCTATTCATCGGTATTAAATGAACATGAGCATGTGGCACTTCTAAGCCTACCACTGAAATCCCGATTTTCTTACACTCTACAACTTTTTTCAACCCTTTTGCAACAATTTTAGCAAACAACATCAGTTCCGCATACAACTCATCGCTCATGTCAAAAATATAGTCAACTTCTTGTTTCGGGATGCATAAAACATGTCCTTTAGCAACTGGCCTAACATCTAAAAAGGCTAAAAACTTTTCAGTTTCTGCAACTTTATATGCGGGTATTTCACCCGAAATTATTTTAGCGAAGATGCTACTCATATCCTTGATATTTCAATGATTTCAAATTCCATGGTACCATTTGGTACAGTAATTTCTGCTTTATCGCCAACAGATTTTCCTAATAAGCCTTGTGCAATTGGAGATTTAATTGAGATTTTTCCCGATTTTAAATCCGCTTCCTTTTCAGCTACTAATTGATAGGTCATTTCTGCGCCATTTTTAACATTCTTTATTTTCACAATAGAGAGTGCCAACACTTTACTGTTGTCAATTTTCGATTCATCAATTACTCTCGCATTACCAAGCACTTGCTCAAGTTTTGCAATTTTAAGTTCTAGTAATCCTTGAGCTTCTTTTGCAGCGTCGTATTCTGCATTTTCAGATAAATCTCCTTTATCTCTAGCTTCCGCAATTTGTTTTGAGATGCTAGATCTACCAACTGTTTTCAGGTGAGTTACTTCCTCTTTTAATTTGTCTAATCCCTCCTGAGTGAAATAAGTTACTTCAGCCATATCCTTCGTATTTGTTTCAATTAAATATAAAATAAAAGAAGACTGTATTTTCATACAGCCTTCTTTCAAAGCAAAATTAATAAAATATTATAGATTTATACGTGCACCAATAACGTGCGTTCCATCAAAAACATAAGTTGGAGAGTACGCATAATCAATTGCAAACGTTGCACCTTTATCATTTATTGGCAACTCGAATGTTGCACCCATTGATAAACCAGTATAAACTGTAGGTGATAAGTCTTTGTTAGTAATGTCTGATTGAGCATTATAACCAGCTCTTAACATTAAATATTTCTTATAACCGTATTCTGCACCTACGCCTATTTGGTCGTTAGAGAAAGCATTAGAAGTAAAATTACCCAATGCTGTAATTCTATGCGATTCAGCTAAGTAAAAATCATAAGATAAACCAATGTTTAATAATGAAGGTAGTTGGTAAGCTTGTGACTTTCTATAACCCTCAACTGCGAAAGGAAGTGTTGGGTCAGTAAAGTTTGCCATCAAACCATCGCCTTGCATTACTAAATCTGGACCAATATTTCTTAACGAAATACCTAGTTTAAATTGCTCTAAGCTTCCTGTTGAGTATTGAATACCCGCATCTAAAGCAAATCCGTTTGCACGTAAATCTGCAATTGATTGTTGAACACCTCTTATTGCTACTCCTCCTCGAATACTATTCGAGAATTCTTTAGAATAAGCTACAGCGAAATTTATTAACTGAGGGGAGAATTTACCTATACCTCCTTCAGGTCTATCGTTTGTAGTTACATCAATATCTCCAAAGTTCATAGAGAAAATTGATACTCCTAATACTCCACTCTCAGAAATTCTTTGACTCATACCGAATGCGTTAATATTAACATCCGATCCTTTAAGCCATTGGCTACGAGAAAAAACAACTTCTGTTTTTTTAGTATAAGCAAGACCGCCAATATTTAAGTTTAAGGCTTCTACACCTCTCGCGTTTGAACTGTTAAATCCTCCAAAACCAGCACTTCTAGCCCAAGGATTTATTAGTAACTCATTCGCGCCACCCGTTCCAGCTCTTTCACCGTTACCAGCAATCAAAGTTGCTGGTAAAAGTGCTGTAAGAACAGATATATATGTAATTCTATAAAGTTTTTTCATATCCATAATTATTTATGTTTAAGCTTAGAAGTTTGTGAAATCTACTGGTCTCATTACTCCCATCCATTTAAGTGTTTTTTCACCTACCCCAGGGCAATTTATATGTATAATATATACTCCCGTAGCAATTGGAATTCTGTTAGTATTTCTTAAATCCCACTCAACAAATGTTTGTAGAGGATCTGATTTTGTGAAACGTCTTACTAAAATTCCATTGGTGGTATAAACAGTAACTGTAGATTGTGCAGGTAAATTTGTAATTCTTACACGATAATCGTTTCTGTCTGGCTCGTAACTAGAGTAAGCATAATATGGATTAGGAACAATATTTATTAGTTCCAATGCCAATTTCTTATTCAATTCCTCGTCATTTGTTGCACCTTTAATTACATTTTTATCATTGAAACTAAACGATGGGAAACCACCATTTGATCCAGTTGATACATTCGTGTAATAAGGCTTAGAAACTCTTAATTTAACCTTAACATCTGTAGATAGTAATGTCTGCCCTGCTTTTAACACCGGAACATTCACCCAGTCAACCATGCTAAATACTTTATACTTAGCAGCATTTCCAGGGTTATCTATGTTTGCAGATAAGATGCTATGTATTTCATCACACTTATCATACTTTCTACGTGTTACATATATAAAATGGCGACCACCTTTATTATAGAAATCTTGGTTAGCTGTTGGATTCCAAATCATATCGTTTCCATTTTCAGCTGTTAGGTTTGAAGCCTCAGTGAAGAAGATATTCACTCTTTCACCAGTTTCCAAGTTAATTGCATAACCTGGGAATTTAGCTCTACCTACACCAAAACCAATATCCGCTTTACGTAAATTCAATCGTTTTTGAGCGCCTTCTGTAGTTGCTTCAGTTCCGGTACCTAAACCAGCTTCTAAAACTACACAATCAGACCATTTAGTTTGATCACTTGTAAATACGATGTCATAACTACCTACTGAGTCAAATTTAGAATTAGAAGCATTTTTAGATGCAGGATCTAATAATGGTGTAGCTCTAGCATTTTCACTACTTAACGATCTAGTCAGTTTGTATGGAGCCCAAGTTGAGCCCAACACATCGCCATAAGCATCGTTAGGGTCGTTAGATGGATCAGCACTATTTAACCAACCTAATACAGTACCAGATAATGGAGTTCTTCCACTAAATCCACTATACCAAGGTTTTGTTGGATCTTTAAATTCTAATGAAGCGCCTAAGAAACAATTGTTTTCTAATTCAATTGCACTTGGCTGCCCTGGCTTACCTTTAGTATTATCAACTACAATGTAAAATCCTAAAGAAGTTCTAGACTGTAATACCCTTGAACCATTTGGCAAGGTTCTAAAAATTCTCTCCTCAGCAATTTGCTCGTTTGGAGTTAAGGTATTTGTTGCATCATACGTAGTATCAGAAATCATTAATAAAGAGTCTGTATCAGCGTCTCTCAATTGATAAGATTTCATATCTGGTGTGAACTTAATCGCATAATTACGTTTCTGAATTTTCAATGGATCAAATACTTTTAAATAAACTGGTCCATTTCCTGAAGTGTAGCTAACAGGCACACCTGAGGTGTTTGCAACAATTGCTGCTTCAGATTCTGGAGTTAACTCTAAGTTTTGACCTCCGTTTCCAGCTCCATCATTTTTAGTTAATGCAATTGTTCTCTCGTAATCACCGTTAATTAAACCATTGATCACTTGCTTTCCAACTATTACACTTACAACAGTTGTAGAGGTTCTACTTGGTAAATATTTAGTAGATGTAGCAGTAGCTGAATGTGAATATGGAATCACTAAAAAGTAATATGCCTTTCCGTTTACTAATCTTGAATCAAAAGAGGTTGAAAACGCATCATTTGTAACTTCAAATATGTGTCTAACACCTTTATTCTCCCCTTCAACCATTATTTCAGCTTGTGTATTTTGAACTAATGGATTGAAAGATTTATTAATAATGGTTGCTATATCATCTTGAATGTCAACTTGAGCAATTTCAATTGCATTGTTAATATCACCTAATTGAGATGCAGATACCGTTCCATTCTTTAATTGATAAATTCTATATCCTTGGAATTTATAATTGTAGATACTAAGGTCTTCGTTATCTAATTCATTCTGGTTGTATTTCTCAGTCTTATCAGTGTTCTCTAATGTGATAGTAATTGTCTTGTCACCTGGAACCAAGGTAGTAGTAACTGGATCAGGACCGTTTGCTAGTTTGAAGTCGTTGTCAAATAAAATTTGTGCTTTATCATCTGCAACAATACCCGCAGCTACAGATGCAAACTGATCTCCAGAACTTGCTTTAGCCCATACTGCTCCAAGAATTACCTCATTTACCGCTCCTGGTTGTAAAATAAACGGACCAGATGATTGAACCATTCTTCTATCACCAGGTGATTGAGTTTCAACCCAATTTGGACGACCGTCTGGATCTGTAAGTCCAGGGAATGCATAATTACACACATCTGAACCACCTCTACCTGATGGAGTTCCATAGGTTAATGGTTGCCCATCTGCCCAGAATCCTCTTAAGTATCTATATAACTGAATTGCATCTGCAGGGTCAGCATCGATACCCGCTTGGCCTTGGTTTGTAAATAATATAAATGTTGACATTGGTAACTCAACGCCATTCTCATTTTTAGGACCTCTAAAATAGTCAATCCCAAAAATTGGAGGCGTAGTTCCATAACCTGGTGATGTACCGTCTTCGTCAACAGCATCTGCATTGTAAGTATATGCAAAGCTTCTTCTTTTTGGTGCTAATGGACCAGCTCCGTCAGGATCTACCTCTGCCATATTACATCCAACATAATCATCGTCTGCACCACCTAAATCTGAGTCGGTAAATACTCCGAAGTAGGTATCGTACAATGGAGAAGTTGCTCTATTTGCAACACGATACTTGTAAAAAGTCATGTTGTTAATCTCGTTTGAAGTTGAAAAAGCAAAAGCTGTACACTGAATCTCAAGTCCAATTGGCTCTCCACCCGGATATGCAGTGTGCGTATTTCCTTTATCATTATACACCCACCAAATCATTTGATCTGGGCGCGCTCCAGGTACTGCTGGATCTAAAGTTGGGTAATCACCATTTGCCGGTGAGTAAAAACCATCACCATCTACGTCACTGAAAGGAGCTAAGTATTGAGTTTCCCCTCTACTTGCATCACCGTTTCCTGGCCAATCTAAAATTGATGGCGTTGCTTCTGCTCCTCCTTTAAAATGAATGATATCTTTTTGTAATACGCTGTATTGTTGATCCCAAAAAGTACAATCATCTTTGTCTATCTCTGAAGTAGATGTATCCAATGGACCTGGCCAAAAATCTAAACCTCTTTGACGGTATGTTTGTCCAGCAGTTTTTAACTGACCACCGTCATCCGTACCACCAAACCATAAAGCCGATGCAAAAGATGCATGTACACTTCTCTGACCTGGATCTACTTTTGGTATTTCATAAGCAGCATTTCTTGTTCCAAATAAATCCCACCACATATCGCCACCGTTGAATAATTTTGTTCTAACGTTGTTTATCGCTAAATCTATTTGTGAGCTCGGCGGATCGCAACCTGCTGCTACTTTCATAACAGTAGAATTTGGCTTTGGCCCTAATTTGCCAGTATAATACCTAGCAAACGAAGATCCTGAGCTAAGTAGCATAACAATCGTACCGATTGTTGCTACTAATAAACCTTTATTTATATATTTTCTCATTTTCTTTTTCCTTTCCATTAGAAGTTATAAATAGCACCTAATCTTATTACTCTTGGTAAACGGAAGTTGTTAGGATCATTTACTCTAATTTTGTATAAGTCGATGTATGAATCAATATCCCCAGCTGTTCCAATTCCGTTTAAGAAATCTATAGATTGTGTAGAAGATAGGAAACCGTCATCATCTGGCAAGCCTGTAGCAGGGTAAACACTTGCGATACGCTCAGTATTGAAAACATTTTGTACTAACAAATAAACGTTTAAGGTGGTATTTCTACCCTTACCTTCAGCATTTTTAGATGTTAACGTAATGTCTTTATCTAAACGTAGATCAATGTTATATTGCCAAGGCAAACGAGATCCGTTAATCTCTCCGATTAATCTTCTGAAACGAGCATCATCAGCTGCTAAAATATTTTGAACAATATTTTGTGAAATTCTTGAGTACGGTGTACCAGAACCAGCTCTGAAAATTAAGTTTACACCAACGTTCTCCAGTACTTTTTGCAAGTTCGCCGGACCAGTATAAGATGTTCCTGAACCATAACGGTAATCGATTGTAGTTACGATGGTATGTCTTTGGTCATAATCCAAAGGCAATGCAATACGAATCGGCTCAGACTCTCCACTAGAAATTAAGTTTTGAGCAGAGTTAATATCAGAACCTGTACCATTTGCAAACTGCAAAGTATAGGCTGCGTTTACTTGTATATTGTTAGTTCTTCTTAAATCATACTGCAACGTAAATCCTTTGATTGTTCCAAAGTCTCTGTTTTCATAAGTTAAGTATGAAGTTGGATACGCTGTTTGAATTTGAACTTGTTGGAAGTTATCTTTTAATTCTTTGTAAAATGCAGTTAAGGTAATTGCAGATGAATTTCCTAATTTTTGCTTAAATCCAAACTGATAGTTAATTGTTTTCTCAGGTTTCAAATCTGGACTAACGATTATTTGTCCTTGACGACCTAATGATTGCAAGTAATAAGTAAGAGGATTTGAAAATACAGCTGCACGTGGACGTTGAGTTAATACGTCATAGTTTGCAAAGAAACTTGCAACATCCGATATCGGGAACGAAAACGCAATACGAGGCATAATTTGAGTTTGTGGCTCGTAATCCTTAAATGCACCTGTAGTTAATACTGGATTGTTTAAAGAGTCTAATGCAGAGCTAGCTAACCAAGGTGTTGGACGACCAGTTGACAAACTTCTGATTTCATTGAAATCTTGAACAATGTTACCATCTGCATCGTAAAACACATCACCAGAACGGTAACCTCTAATGTTACTTGCCGAACTTGGATCATCAACATATACCGTTGCATCTGATGGAATGTTTGACGGACGTGTAGCTAATTCTCCAGCTGTACGAGTTTCGTATAACGAGTATTTATCTTTTAGTACTTGTTGGTTGGCATCAAAACGATCCACACGTACACCTAAGTTAAACACGATATCTTTAAAAGTAAATTTATCTTGTATATAACCAGCTGTGTAAATTGGACGGAATGCACCAATTGGTCTTGTATTAACATTTGCTGGATTTAAGAAATCCTCCATAGTTACGTTATCATTTGATTTCTTACCATCAAAAGTGTAACCATGGTAAGTATACGGTAAACCAGAAGGATTTAATAAGTCTACTAAGTTAGTTGCACTGAACATGTCTAAACTAAATGTGCTAGGATCATATGCATCAATGTCAATAAAGTCACCAGGGTTTAATCCTAATTTAGTACGAATGTTTTGGGCAAATAATGTTGTTGAAGCGTTGTAACTATTTTGAGTTCCTAATGCAAAAGTATTATCATTAATTAAGGTAACATTTGGATTTGTTACATCTAATGTCATGTTATTAAAATCAATAGCAGATTGATCGACTCTCAAGTAAGAATTTTGTTGTTGACGCATAATCGTCCACAAACCAGCTGGGTTCATTCTAAATCTACTTTCAATTCTTTGCTCATACTCAATACCAATTTGAATAGCATGACCTTTTAAATCGGCTGAAGCCATTGCTGTAATTCTGTACTGATCTCTATTATTTACATCGTATGTGTTTGCAATTGTACCCGGTACGTTGAATAAACCTCCATAAATTTGTTGTGGACCACGACCGTTAGCAATACCAGTTAATTCAGTAAAGCT
Source organism: Sphingobacteriales bacterium (assembly GCA_020058405.1). Taxonomy (GTDB): domain Bacteria; phylum Bacteroidota; class Bacteroidia; order Sphingobacteriales; family Sphingobacteriaceae; genus CAJBVG01. The sequence goes on along the minus strand of JAGVEE010000058.1, from coordinate 1,862 downwards.
AGAAACGTTTGTATATGTGAACAAATCTGTAGCAGCTAAGGCTTCTTGTTCGTTAATATAGTTAATAAGATTTGTGTTGTACTGAGAAATAAATGGATTTAACGAACCTGCCGTAAATGTCATTCCAGAGTCTACCTTACCACCAGTACTTGAAAATGCTAAGTTAGAAACTGTATAGGTTTTACCATCTGATCCCATTAAGGTATCTAACTTATTGTCTCCATTCGCATCAGAAAGTCCTCGGAAGAATCTTCTGTCGGTTGTAAAATTACCTAAGTGACCATATTCAAAAAATCTATCTCTATGATTGATATCTTGCTGAACACTATTATCGCGTGAAAAGTCTGCTTGTATAGTATAGTAAGCATTTTTTAACAATGATTTAGAATCATCACCTGATTGATTAAATTTCTGGGTATAACGACCAAAAACTCTGAAGTTATTACGAGTAAATAATGCATTGTTATCTGAGTTGAATAACATGTTGTTTCTGCTATATACTCGTTGGCGTTGTGAAGTTCCACTCAAACCTAATGCAAAAGTGTTATTTAAACTAGGTTGAAAATCGAATCGAGTACTGAAGTTTAAATTTCTGTTCTCGTTATCGTCTTGTGCTGTTTGTTTTTCTAAATCAGAAGCACGTGCATAAAACGCAGTTGGAATTCTTACAATTCCACTTCTGTTTTGAGTTTGTCCAGCAATGGTAGATAATTGAGTAGGGTTTGCGCGTATGGCATCTACATAACTATCTTTTCCTTTGTATGCTCCAACGTATGATGGATCTTGATCTCTACGAGATTCTAACTCGACTGAGGCAAAATATCCAATTAGTGGAGTAGGATTATCTGTGCCTTTATCTTTCATCAACAAAGGACCACTTATATTACCACTCACTAAGTTATAACCATATCCATCTAAAAACTCAGAGGTTACAGCTTCAAATCCACCGTTAAATTTTTTCGAAGGACCTTTTGTAGTAATCGTTACGATACCACCTGTAGCATCACCGTATTGAGCTGGCACACCACCTGTAATAACTGTAATTTGTTCAATAGCACCTTGAGGTAAGTTGGTTACTCCTCTTACTTTAACACCATCAATGTAATAATCGTTGGCATCTGTACGAGAACCTTTCACACTCAATGCTGCACCTTCATCTGCTTGGTATACACCCGCAGTGGTAGATACTAATGAGTTGATGTTACGTGTAGGTAACTTCACAATTTCAGCAGCGTTTAAACTTCCTCCTGCAACAGTATTATCAATTTCGATTAATGGTTTAGCATAATCGGAAACGGTAACCTCTGCAATGTTTTTTACACTAGCTGACATATCAAAGTTTTGATAGGTTTGCTTGTTTGATGTAATAATTAAACCATTGATTAAACGATCGTTGTAACCAATAATTTTTACACGTACATCGTACTTGCCTGGGGGAATAGGCTTGATGACAAAATTACCATCAAAATCCGTTTGCTGTGCGGCTACTTGTGAACCTGATTGTTCAACAATAACTGCTGCGAACGGGATCCCTTCCTTTGTCTTTGCGTCTTGTACTTTACCTCGCAATTCTCCTGCACCACTCTGTGCAAACAAAGAACCGCTGTAGGCAATAGATAACAAGAGTAAGAATGCGTAGAACTTTCTCATCATAATATTGATCTAAGGGTTTTTAAATTTTATTAATCATAAAGATAATTGTTAAAAAACGTTATTTCCAAATAAAAGTAAGATTAATGTTACACTTTCATTAAATATTCGAAATACGATTTCTATATAATTTTCGTTTTCAGCAACTTATGCGTTTAATGTGCCTAAAAGCAATTTTTGGACTAAGACCTCCGAAATCTTTTCATACGATT
>JAGVEE010000296.1 GCA_020058405.1 Sphingobacteriales bacterium | reverse complement strand
GGTGCTCGATTCGCATTTTGATTTAGATGCACGTATAGATGAACAACAAACCCCCGATTCTATTTCGTATTTGAACAGCATCATTTTACACGAACCACATTTTTTATTCAATTATAGCAATATTGGTTACCAGACATATTATGTAAATCAGCAAAGTGTGGAACTCATGCATCAAATGTATTTTGATATACATCGATTGGGTTCTTTCAGAAATAATTTAGCAGAAACAGAACCTATAATTCGTGCAGCAGATTTATTAAGTGTTGACATGGCTTGCATAAAAATGTCGGATGCTCCAGGTAATGCAAATGCACACCCTAATGGATTTTATGCAGAAGAGGTTTGCCAAATGATGCGTTATGCAGGTATTTCAGATAAGTTGAGTTCTGTTGGCATTTACGAATACAATCCGAAATACGATCACCGCGAACAAACGGCAGAACTCGTTGCGCAAATGCTTTGGTGTTTTATAGAAGGATACTACCAACGTAAAAACGATTTACCAACCACCTCTAAAAAAGATTTTATAAAATACCGTGCAACGTTTGAAGACATTAGTGCCGAAGTTGTATTCTTAAAAAGTAAAAAATCCGACAGATGGTGGATGCAAATCCCCTATCAAAGTAATACTACTAAAAACGAGCGTTACGAATTAATTCCATGCTCTTATGAAGATTACAAACAAGCCACTATTGGTGAAATGCCGGAGCGTTGGTGGCGAAATTACCAGAAGCTCGTGAGTTAGTTTGCTAGTGTGCTAATAAAGCAACATGGTACCTTGTTAGCACACTAGCACGTTAGCATACTAGCACACTATTTAAGTTTGTACTTTTCCATGTACGTTCTATACAACTCCTTCTGTTTATTATCTAAATCAATGTTGGCTCCTTGTATAAAGGCCATGGTAATTTGCGAAGTTCTCATGTCTAAAATATCACCTTCGGAAATTACTAAGTTTGCATCTTTGCCTACTTCTACAGAACCTGTGGTTTTGTCGATGCCTAAAATTTTTGCAGCGTTAAGTGTGATGCTTTGTAATGCTTCTTCTTTTGTTAAGCCATACGCAGCAGTAGTGCCAGCTAAGAATGGAAGGTTGCGTTGTTGCCAACTCCCATTAATACTTAAGGCATACAATACACCTTTGTCTTTTAATATTTTTGCCACTTTGTAAGGCATGTCTATATCTTCGTCTTCGGTAGCAGGTAATGAATGTGGGTTGGTATATACAACCGAAACATTATGTTCTTTTAAAAAATCGGCAACCATGTATGCTTCTTGAGCGCCCAAAATTACAGGAGTAATTCCGTACGATTCTGCAAATAATATACTCGAGGTAATTTCTTTCGCTGTACTTGCACTTATAAATAATTTTCTAGATCCATTGAAAATACTTTTCATGGCTTCGAATTTCAAATTCGTGCTTGCTGGTTTATCTAATTGAGAATATGCTTTTGCTTCGTCGAAGAAACGTTTAATCATATCCATGTTTTCTGCAGATTGTTTGCGTTGCTCATCTGCAGGTGGAGCCCACCATGCATTACGAACGCGCATGCTTGGCCAATTGAGTTGTGTAGCCACATCCATTTTGTAAGCAGCATCTTCCCAGTTCCAACCATCTAGTTTCATTACCGAAGAGCTGCCTGGTATAATGCCACCTTCTGGAACTGATAATGCTAATAGCACTCCGTTGGAGCGAACCGTTGGGATAATTTTTGAATCGGTATTGTATGCAATTACCGAACGGATGTTTGGATTTAATTCACCAACTTCTGAGTAATCTATGGTTGCACGAACAGCTTCAATTTCTTCTAAGCCCAATCTGCTATCCACACAAATTAATCCTGGGTAAATGTGTTTTCCTTTCAAATCAAGTACCTCTGCACCGCTTTCATTTACGGCATTGGTAGTAACTTCGGTTATTTTTCCATTGTCAATTACCACATTTGCATTATTTAAAACACTGCCGTTGCCAACATGCACGGTGGCGCTTTTCAGTATAATTTTTTTGCTCTGTTTTGTTGATTGCTTTTGAGCAAATACTTGTGTTACAAAAATTATGGAAACAAGTAATAAGAATATATTTTTTTTCATGATGTTGCTAATTAATAAATTGATTCAACTTCTGTATCGTCACAGTGATATAATTTCTTTTCTGGTTTGCCAGGTTTTTGTGTTGGCATTCCTAATTTTTTCTCTGTTAATAATTTCTGAATAATGCGTTCTTTTTCTATTCGCATAGCTACTCGCATAGCTTCATCTTTTTCAGCATCAAAATAATCGATTCCATCAACAAATGTTTTTAATGGCTTCGCATAAATTGAAAGTGGATGATCATTCCATAAAACTAAATCGGCATCTTTACCTGCTTTAATACTTCCCACACGGTTATCAATGTGTAACATTTTAGCCGGATTTAAAGTAACTAACTTTAATGCTTGTTCTTCTGTAAGTCCTCCGTATTTAACAGTTTTAGCAGCTTCCTGATTTAACCTGCGTGCCATTTCTGCATCATCAGAATTTATAGAAACATTTATACCTTCTTTCATCATAATAGCTGCATTATAAGGTATAGCATCTATTACTTCGTATTTATAAGCCCACCAATCAGAAAACGTAGAAGCATTTGCTCCATGTTGTTTCATTTTATCGGCTACTTTGTATCCTTCTAAAATATGGGTGAATGTATTTACAGGGAAACTAAACATCTCTGTAACTTTCATCAACATGTTTATTTCTGATTGTACGTAAGAGTGGCAAGTAATAAATCTTTTTTTGTTAAGTATTTCTACCAAGGCATCTAGCTCTAAATCTTTTCTCGCCGTTTTGTTTTTCTCGTATTCGCGAGCACGTGTAAAGGCATCAATAAATACTTGCTCAACTCCCATACGTGTTTGCGGGAAACGCTCACGCTGATCGTCGCCCCAATT
>JAGVEE010000331.1 GCA_020058405.1 Sphingobacteriales bacterium | reverse complement strand
TCATCAACTGTACACTCTCTGTTTAAGTTCGCACAATATTCACGAGCATATTCTGGCACCCACAAACATCCGAAATGCGCAGCTAATTTTTTTGCCATTTCAGATTTACCTGTAGACTCCGGACCAATAATTGCTATTTTAAGCATGTGCTTGTTTTCTCCAATCGCGTAAACCAATAATTGCAATTACAACTAATATAGCATATAAAATTGCAGTGAGATACGCGTCCTTCATTATATACAATAGTACGTACGATATGTTTACTACAATCCATAAATACCAATTCTCAACAAATAATTTTGCCGACAAAATAGAAGCTAAAACACTTGCTGCTAAAAGCAAACTGTCGAAGTCGGCATAACTTGCATCGGTATACTTGTTCAATAAATATCCTAAACATTTACCTAATACCAATGCTATAAATACATAGGAAACTAACTTTGCAAAGGGTAATGATTTTACTTTTAAAGTCTGATTGTTTTTGCTTTCTTTTTTCCATTGGTACCATGCAAACACAGATGTTGCTACAAAGAAAAACTGCAACATTGCATCAGCATAAAGTTTTATTTCGAAAAAGAAATAAGCATAAGCCAGTGAACTAATAATAAGCACTGGCCATGCGAGAATATTTTTTTTTGCACTTAAATAAATTCCTAGAACCGCTGTAACAAATCCGATGATTTCTATGGCGTTCATAAAAATTATTTACTCAAGTACATCGATTTTTCTTTGTATAATTGGCGGAAGTATGGATCTTCCAAATCTTTTATAAATCGAATGGCTTCACCAGTCGAACGCATCTCTGGACCTAATTCTTTTTTCACTTCTGGGAATTTATGGAAAGAGAAAACAGGTTCTTTAATGGCATATCCTGTAAGCTTGCGTTCAATGGTAAAGTCTTTTAATTTATTAGCACCCATCATTACTTTAGCAGCAATATTTATGTAAGGCACATCGTATGCTTTCGCAATAAAGGGAACAGTACGCGATGCTCTTGGGTTTGCTTCTATTACATATACCATTTCGTTTTTAATAGCGAACTGTATGTTTAACAAACCTAATACATTTAATGCTTTCGCTAATTTCACGGTGTATTCTTCCATCAATGAAATTACTTTTGGAGATAAATCAAAGGGTGGTAATACCGCACTCGAGTCGCCCGAATGTATACCTGCAGGTTCAATGTGTTCCATTAAGCCAACAATGTGTACATCGGTACCATCACTTATAGAATCCGACTCTGCTTCTTCCGCACGATCTAAGAAATGATCAATTAAAATTCTATTGCCTGGTATATCTCTTAATAATTTAACAACTGCTTTTTCTAATTCTTCGTCGTTAATTACAATGCTCATGCCTTGTCCGCCTAACACATAACTCGGGCGAACTAATACTGGGTAACCCACTTCTTTCGCAACTTTTAATGCTTCATCAGCAGTTTCAGCAACGCCGTATTTAGGATATGGAATTCCTAAGTCGTGTAATAAATCCGAGAATCTACCACGGTCTTCGGCAATGTCCATGTTATCATAAGAAGTACCAATTATCTTGATTCCATTTTTATGTAACTCTTCTGCCATCTTCAATGCAGTTTGTCCGCCTAACTGAACAATCACACCTTCTGGTTTTTCTAAATCAATAATCTCACGAACATGCTCCCAAAACACTGGCTCGAAATATAATTTATCGGCCATGTTAAAATCAGTAGAAACAGTTTCTGGATTACAGTTAATCATAATTGCTTCGTAACCCGATTCTTTTGCGGCCATTAATCCGTGCACACAAGAATAATCGAATTCAATACCTTGCCCAATTCTATTCGGACCAGAACCTAGTACAATTATTTTTTTCTTATCGGTAACTTTCGATTCGTTTTCGCCTTCAAATGTTGAATAGAAATAAGGTGTTTGCGCAGGGAATTCTGCAGCACAAGTATCAACCATTTTATATACTCTTCGCATACCTAATGATTTTCTTTTCTCGTACACTTCATCTTCTGTTACTCCTAACAAGTAAGCAATTTGTAAATCAGAAAATCCTTTTTGTTTTGCATTGAATAAAACTTCTGTTGGAATATTTGTTAGCGAATATCTTTTTACTTCTAATTCAATATTTACTAATTCATTTATTTGCATTAAAAACCAACGATCTATTTTAGTGGCTTTTTGTACAGAGGTTACAGGAACTCCTAAACTCAAGGCATCGCGAACATGGAACAAACGATCCCAACTTGCGTTTTCCAAGCCTTTCATTATTTCTTCTAAATTTCTGCTTTGCTTTCCGTCTGCACCTAACCCTATTCTATTTATCTCTAAACTCTGACAAGCTTTTTGTAATGCTTCGTTAAAGCTTCTGCCAATTGCCATTACTTCACCTACCGATTTCATTTGTAAACCTAAGGTTCTATTGGCACCTTTAAATTTATCGAAATTCCAACGAGGAATTTTTACGATTACATAATCAAGTGTAGGTTCAAAATATGCTGAAGTTGTTTTGGTAATTTGATTTTCAATTTCATCTAAATTATAACCGATGGCCAACTTTGCTGCAATTTTTGCAATTGGGTAACCGGTTGCTTTGGATGCCAAGGCAGATGAACGAGATACACGTGGATTAATTTCGATGGCAATGATTTCTTCGTTGTCTGGATTTACAGAAAACTGAACATTACATCCACCTGCAAAATCTCCAATAGAGCGCATCATTTTAATAGCATGGTTACGCATTTCTTGGTAACAACGATCGGATAATGTCATAGCAGGAGCAACTGTAATAGAGTCGCCAGTATGTATACCCATTGGGTCGAAATTTTCTATAGAACAAATAATGATGATGTTATCATTATTATCTCTCAACAATTCCAACTCGTATTCTTTCCATCCTAAAACTGCTTGTTCAACAAGTACCTCATGAGTAGGCGAAGCTTGTAAACCATGGTTTAAGGCAGCATCAATTTCATCTTTATTATGTACAAAACCACCACCGTAACCACCTAGTGTATAAGAAGGGCGAATTACTAAGGGATAGCCAATTTGTTGTGCGGCTTCTTTACCTTCTAAGTAAGAATTAGCAATTTTCGAATTCGCAATTCCTACTCCAATTTCAATCATCAATTTACGGAACTCTTCACGATTTTCAGTTTTTTCAATGGCGTCAATCGCTACTCCTTTTATAACTACTCCGTATTTTTTCCAAATTCCTCTTTCATCCGCTTCCTTAGCTAAATTCAAAGCTGTTTGTCCGCCCATTGTAGGAATTACGGCATCAATTTTACGTTCTTGCAAAATTTGCTCTATCGATTCGCAGGTTAATGGCAACAAGTACACATGATCAGCTATCACTTTATCCGTCATGATAGTTGCCGGATTTGAGTTAATGATCGATACTTCAATGCCTTCTTCTTTCAAAGAAAGAGCTGCTTGCGATCCCGAATAATCGAACTCGCAGGCTTGCCCAATAATAATTGGACCCGAACCGATAATTAAAACTGATTTTATTGATTGATCTTTTGGCATAATTAGGAGTCTATAAATTGGCCAAAGGTATCGTTTTTTTCGAAATGTCGAAAGATTGAATGCTCGAATTGTTAAATTAACTATAAAAATTTAACAATCTGATAGATGTCTTTATAGTTTCTACCGTAACCATCAAAATCTAAGCCATAACCTAACACAAACAAGTTCGGAATTTCAAATCCAACGTAATCTATGTTAAAAGTATGTTTCAAAGCTTCTGGCTTAAACAATAAACTACATACTTTTACGGATGAGGGATTAAACTGTTGGATTTCCTTTAATAAAAACTCTAGAGTAGTGCCAGTGTCAATTATATCCTCGAGTATAACTACATGTTTGTTTTCTAGTTCTGCTGAAAATGGTAGTTCAAATTTAATTTTTCCAGTGCTCTCCATTCCTTCATAAGATTTACATTTAATAGTTTGCACACTGCATGGTTTTGTGTAATTCAAAATTAAATCGGACGCAAAAAAGAGCGCACCGTTCAACACAATTACAAAACACAGCTCTTTATCGGCAGCATAAACTTCTAATTCTGTTGCCATTTCTTTAATACGCTGCTGGATTTTTTGAGCCTCTAAAAAGAGTTCAAACTGATGGTTTTTAACTTGAATTTTTGCGTTCATTTAGGGCTAAATTAGGAATATAAGATTACAATTGGTGCCACCACTTAAGTGGTG
>JAGVEE010000297.1 GCA_020058405.1 Sphingobacteriales bacterium | reverse complement strand
TAACGTCTAATTACAAGAATAAGTTTATTGGAACGGTAACTTATACTGACGGGGTGGATGAGGGAGTATTATTGTTAGAGGGAGATGTAAGCAACACGGATGAATGGATAGATGGGTTATTTAATACTCCTCAAATAGAAATGAGTGTAAGTCCGATAGCTAATTGGACTAAAAAGTACATTAAGACATTCATTAACATTGATGGTCAACCAAATAAGCTAATAGCCAAGTCTGACTTAAATACGGCTACTTACATGAATGGTTTTGACGAAAGACGTGGTAGGTGGGTAACTCCAATCCTAAGAAATGTACTAACAGGCGACCAACCAACTGATGAAGGAAAGTCTATTTTTGGTAATATTTTTAGGTCTAAACTGTTCTTTGATTTTGACAAAAAATTACTTAACTTCGTTTCAGTAGTGATACCTAAAAACAGAAAATATTAATACTTATGTCAGGAAACAATAGAAACAACGCAAACTTAGTAAATATATACAACAAACAAAACCTTGATGTAGAGATGGGGGCATTGCGTGACCCCGTAACGGGAACAGGTAGTGGTGTTGCTGTAACACCCCCAATAGGGTATTACTTTTCGGCAATATTTAATCAAAGCACAGCCGCATTGGTTATTTCTGCCGCTACTGGGTTAAACGGAACCGCCTATGGTGCTGCCAATATTGTTCAAAACGCCACATGGTTAATACCGTGTACTACTTTTACCCCTGCGAGTGGTTCTTACACTGCATATATTGCACCTTTATTGTATAACTAATATGTCATTAGGTCTTGGGCTTCCACTACATAAGATGAAGTTTTTTGGTGGTTATACACCATTATTCACTACGGTTGGTGGTGCTGCATTTGGCTATTCTTTGCGCAGATTAAGTTCTACCGCTACAAATTGTATAAGAGTAAGGCGAAGCGGGGATAGTGCCGAGTTTGATTTCGGGTTTGTAAATAATTATTTAGACACTGCATCTTTAATAGCATTTTGTATAGCGGGTGGTGGAACTCAAAACGGTAACGTAGTAACTTGGTATGACCAAAGCGGCAATAACTATCATGTAACAAACGCTACCCCAGCACAGCAACCCACCATAGTAACTTCTGGCGTTTTAACAACAGATGGTTCTCGTGGTGCGATAGGCGGGGATGGTGGCGATAGTTTGTTATTTACATTAGGGGCAGCTCAATCACAGCCAGCAACTATTTTTATGGTTGCAAGAACAACAGGAGCGGGTGGAACGGGTGTTTTTGGTAGTGGTGGAACGGGATGGGCGATATTAGCAAATAGTGCAACTGCATTAAGTTTAAATGCGGGGTCTTCTCTAAGTTCTGGTAGCACATCTACATCAAGACGATTGATTTATGGATTGGTTAATGGCGCATCTTCGGTGGTAGCTGTAAACGGTGCTGCTGGAACAAGCGGTAATGCAGGTGCTAATACATCCCAAACAATAAGGCTATTCGCAGACGCAACGGGTGGAAGTATGACGGGAAATATCCAAGAATGTATCGGTTGGTTTAACAATAGGTCAAGCGATAAGTCATTAATAGAAAATAACATAAATCTTTACTATGGAATATATTAAAATACTTGTAATCGCATTGTTATTACCTATTCTGTCTTTTTCACAGAGTAGGATAATTGGATTTAAAACTGACTCTACTTATAAGTTTGAGTGGGATATAAACCGAGTGGTTCAAAAGACATTTGATGACTTAAGCGCACCGTTTACGGTAGACTCTACTTATGTAATGAGCGACACTGCCATGCAAGTAATATTCTCAGACAACGAATATCAGTATTCAAATATATTTTGGTTTGAAACAAATAATGACACGATTTATACCACATCAAGGTCTACGGGTTGTTTGAATAGCTGTCAAAAGGAATTAGACTGTACAAGATGTGCCAAGAAGCCTGACTGTGATTGTTATTGCTATACAGGATATGGCTCGTGTAGTAACAAGAACTTAGCCGTATTTCAGAATATCACTATTTCACAGTGGATAATGATACGCATTTTAACCCACCAAAAACCCGAAGAATAATATGGCTATTGAAACATTCAAATCATTTAAAGATTACGTACTCTTACTACTCATGAGTGTACTTATAAAACTTGCTTGGGATATACGAACCGAGGTAAGTCAATTGCATGATGACAGTATTGTTAAAACCATAGACATCCAAGTTATTAAGCAGAACATAGTATCGGTTGACCAAACATCAAAAGAAAAGAATAGGGAGCAGGATAGAAGACTTGACAAGTTTGAGGCTATACTAAATGACAATAACTTGCAACAAAAAAAAAGAACAGAAATCAACTATTAACCGTATAAATAGCGTATATTTAAAACCAATAAACTATTATAGAAATGGAAGAAATTACAACAAACACACTGACTTATATTAACCAATACATTAGTTTTGGGTACTTGGTTGTATTTATATTCTTATCCTATGGGTTGAGGGATTTTGTCGGACAGTTCGTAGGATTATTTTCGGTTCAAAGAAACGTAAAGAAGTATTCTGTTTTTGCGATAGCTACGATACTCGCCCCCGTGTGGTATTACTTTTTTGGTGAAGACCCATTAAAGTTGTTCGTAACCTTTGCGGTTGGAACATCTTTGTATGAGTTGATTATTAAGGCAATCGTTAATAAGTTGAAATCATGATATTCGTTACGGCTGGGCATAACAACTCTGATATTGGTGCTTCGGGCAATGGATATACTGAGGCTGCTTTGACTAAGGAGTTGAGGGATAAAGTAGTTGCTATTTTAAATGCCAAAGGAATACAAACCAAAGTAGATAATGACAACGAAACCTTGTCACAGGTTATAGCACGTTTAAACCCTAACGAGTCGGATGTTTGCTTAGATATTCATTGGAACGCAAGCGACAACCCTAAAGCGGGTGGTGTTGAAACATTTATTGCAGATAGACACACAGTACACGAAAAATCTGCTGCATCTGAATTGTCAAGAAATATCTCGTCTATACTTGGAATTAAAACAAGGGGTGGATTAGCTGGTGCGGGCGTAAAGACCGAG
>JAGVEE010000006.1 GCA_020058405.1 Sphingobacteriales bacterium | reverse complement strand
TTTCTCACATTTGTATTAATGGTGTAATGAGCTGCAACAGTATCTCTTACCGCTTGAGGTAATGAAGAGTATAAAGCTCTTTCGCCTTTAAATAAATAGGTGCCAGTTAAATCAAAAGTTAAACGAATTGGAGCAGTGCGTTGTTGGCGAACCATTACGTTTATTACGTTTCCGAATTGGCAAGTAGTATCTAAACGAGCACCAATAATTCTGGAGTTCGCATAGTTAGCACTTACATACGTTGTAATTGTGGTTGGTAAAGAATCAACAGGTATGCCTCCGTGGCCATGTCCACCACCGTGACCGCCACCGCCGCCATGTCTTGGACCACCTTTGCGTTGGTGCCTAGCTGCACTAAAATCTTCGGCGTCTCCTAAACAATTTCCACTTGCATCAAATGCAATTTCTTCTGAAGTATTTAAGGCTACAATATATTCTGCTTCTGCACTTGTGCTTGCTTGCAATGCCGATACGATAGAAGCATCAGGATAATTCTCATCAACATAGGTTACTATTGAAGAAGACAGCTCTGCAACATTTATTTCTTGGTAATTAGATGCTTTTTGTTCCTTAGAACAAGCGCTAAGTGCAACCACTATGGCCAACAAAGCAATTTGAATTTTTCTCATACCTGTTTATATTAGTTTATATAATCTTTGTCGCAACTAAACGCCAAAGGTTTAATCGAATTATATATTTTGGTTTATTATTATTTTTGATGAATAAAAAAGCCCCGAAACCAATAGGCTTGGGGCTTCATTATTATATTATTTATCTACACTATTTATTTGCTATATCAACAATTCTAGTTATTGACGTTTTGCCATCAACCGTTAAGCGAACAATGTATACTCCAGAAGCATTTTCTTTGTCTTCATTTATATAATTGATGCTGTGTTTACCTGCTTGTTGAGGTGCATCATTCAGTAGGCTTGCTACTTTTCTGCCCACTACATCAAATATTTCAACAGTTACAGACTCTGCTGTTTCTGTTAATGTATATGCAATGTTTGTATTTCCAACAAATGGGTTTGGAATTGCTTTTAAGTTTTGTGTATTACGTGCACTTGAGTTGTTTATACCAATGGCTTTTACTTCAATGGTATCAATATTTACACTTCTACAACCAGTAGCTACATTCGTAACGGTAAGCGTTACAAAATAAGTTCCTTCTGCAGTAAACTGATGTATTGGCATAAGCAATGCTGATGTATTGGCTGGGCTACTTGGATCACCGAAGTTCCAATTAAAGGTGTGGCCAGGTTGCTGAGTTGCTGTAAATTGTACGTTTAAGCCATTAGTTCCTTGGTATGTATATGCCGAAAGAGGTATTGCTTTATTTGTTACAATTATTGCATCAGAGTTTACGCAACCATTAGCATTTGTAACTACTACAGAATATGTACCAGCCATATTTACTCTTATGGTTTGAGTAGTAGCACCAGTGTTCCATAAATAAGTAGCACCAGGGTTTCCTGCACTAAGCGTAACAGTATCACTTGTACAAATGTCTAAGTCTACACCTAAATTAACTACAGGTAATGCATTGTATGAAATTTGTATGGTATCCATAGTAATACATGAATTAGCGCTTACTGTTACAAAATATATACCAGCAGAGGTTGCTTGTATTGATTGTGTAGTTGCACCTGTATTCCATAAGTAAGTAGCACCAGGGTTTCCTGCATCTAAGGTTACTGGCGTACCAATACATACAGTAATATTAGCACCTAAATTTACAACAGGGCTCGGTGTAGTGGTAATAACGATAGTGTCACTATCCTCACAACCCGCAGCATTTGTTACTATTACAGAGTAATTTCCAGCAGCACTAACATTTATGGTTTGTGTTGTTGCACCGGTACTCCATAAGTAGGTGGCACCTGTGCCTGCATCAAGAGTTACACTTGTGCCATCACAAATTAACTTATCTATTCCTAAGTTAGCTATTGGTGCAGAAGAAATTTTTAAATAACGTGTTATCACCGAATCGCAACCATTTGCTAAATTAACTACCGTTGCAGTAAATTTCAAGGTGCTATCCTTATCACCTGCAGAAGCCGTGTATTGTAAGTTTAAACCTGTCATGGTTACTGTACCTGTAGGTGTGGTACCATTTAAGGTTCTAATCATTGGGTTTAACACATTCCATGTAGTTCCTAAACCACCTACTGTAAATCCTGTTGGTGGAGTTAATGTATAGGTTAATACATCGCCTATACAAGCAGCATCCGCATTTGCCAATGTACCTGCATTAAATACCCCATCAAAAGGTGTTGCTTGTGCAACCGTAACTCCTGATGGTGATGGTGCTAAGGTAACCGTAACTTCTCTACGATCGCTTGGGCAACCTCCGGTAATAAATGGCAAACTCAATACACTGTTTGTTGCATTTTTTGTAGTAGCTACAATGCTGAAATCTGATAAATTATTATTGTCTTTGTTTCCAGCTCTACTTACGCTATTGGTAGCAGCTACTGTCGTAATGTTTACACCGTTACCTACCCACTCTGTAGCATAGTTTAATAATTTACTATTATAGGTAATTGCCGACCCTGCAATGTTTGATGCTGGCCAATTCATAAATAATGCATCAACTACCACATCGTTCTGGTCTAAAATCATTGCCCAACCAGTAAACGATGGAAATGCTCCCGGGTTCCAAAACAAATTGTTACCCCAATAACTATCTGCTGAAGCATCTGTTTTGTATAACACTTGCCCTGGTTGTATGGTTGCAGGCAAAGTCCATGCGATGGTATTCACCAAATTAATATTAGTGTAACTATCACTCACAATAACCTTCCAACCTGTAGTATTAATTGGCGATTGACCTAAGTTTTGAATTTCGATCATGTCTGTTCCTCCAACATCTATCTCCGAAATTTTTAATGAACCAGAAGATGTACCTGCGCTTGTTTCAACCCAATATTTGGTAGTACCTGTTATTAATGAGGTTTGCAGGCTATCATTGTTTGCTAATAACTTTCCACCAACCGGTGCATCCCACCATGAATAAGATAATGCACCGTTTGTTGCAACAAGTATAGTTGAATCACCATTACAAACAACTGCGTTTGCAGCTGTTGGCATTGCAGGTGTAGTATTAAATTCTCTCGAAACTTTTATTGTATCATTATCACGAATCTGATCTGTTGTTAACTCTGTATATACTGTTACTTGAGCAACACCGGTTACATTAGAATTAAATGTGCCTAGGTAAACAGTGTCTCTGCCAGATGCTGATAAGGTTTTCGTAAATGTTTTAGTTAGTGTTGTACTTACAACACCTGTTAACACCGCTTTAATGTTAAATCCTGTTTGTGTAGCAGTACCTAAATTTGCTATTACAATTCCAACACTATCAACAGATTTACCGCAACTTAATGCCGCAGGGTAAACAACACTCAACACTTGTACATCGTTTGCTGGTGGAACAAACTCATCTGCACCTATACATGGCAAAACCAATCTGTTTTCTCCATCAATATCTTTTGGTACAACTATTATACTTGTTCCTTTTTGATATAGGGTAGCGCCTTGTGCATGCAAATCTATAGTAGAAATATAATTAGGGTTTCCGCTAATTGAATTTGCATCTTTTGTAGTAAACGATCTTAACAATGCTAAGGTGTTTAAATTAATACCATTCACTCTTGCTAAAACTCCTTGAGAGTTTGAAGCTCCTCCAAAGTAATAGTTGTTATAATTAATATCAACAAAAGCGGTATCACTAACTGCAGAGTGTAATGCGTATGCAACCGAAGTGTCAGAACCATTAAACAATCTGTTCACAATAGAATTGTTTCTGATGTTTAATTGACCGGCTCCTGGGCCAATGTATAAGGCGGCACTAGTATCTGGTATAGTATTCGTAGCAGATATTGTACCGGTTAAATTTATTGAGTTGTTGTAAATATTTAC
>JAGVEE010000287.1 GCA_020058405.1 Sphingobacteriales bacterium | reverse complement strand
GCATACGAATTTACTTTTATCACAATTCCATCAATATCAAAACTCAATTTTTCTCGCTCGCTTGCCCAATGGCTTATGAATTCAAAAACTGCGTCAATGGTTTTGCAAAGTTTATAAGTAGTAGAAACATGGAAGCCCCAATTTTTTGCAGCCTCTAAACTTTCATAATGGGTTTCGAACGATAAATTATCTGCTAATAAAAAATACAAATAACAATCGAGTCCTCTTTTCGCAACCTCTCGAGAGTCTTGCATTTTAAGGGTTCCAGAAGCAAAGTTGCGTGGGTTGGCAAACAAAGTTTCTCCAATTTCTTCGCGTTCTTTATTCAACAAATCAAAAGTAGTGCGATGCATAAATACTTCGCCGCGAATTTCAAAGGCACTTGGGTAGTTTCCTTTTTGTAATTTCAGCGGAATGGTATTAATGGTTTTTACATTGGCTGTAACATCATCTCCTTTTGTTCCGTCGCCACGTGTAATAGCCTGTACAAGCTTTCCATCTTCATAAGTTAATCCAATGGCTAAACCATCAAACTTAAGCTCACATACATATTCAAAATCATCGCCAATTGCTTTTTTTATACGTTGGTCAAAATCTATTAAGTCTTGCTCAGAGTAGGTATTGCCTAAAGAGAGCATAGGGTATTTATGTTCTACCGTTTTAAAATTTTTGGTGATGCTGCCTCCCACACGCTGACTGGGTGAATCGTTTTTGAGTAGCTCCGGGAATTCTTTTTCGAGTGCAATTAATTCTTCTAAAAGTAAATCAAATTCTCTATCGGAAATGATAGGTACCGATACTTGATAATATAAGTGGTTGTGTTTATGTAATTCTTCGGAAAGCTCGGCTATGCGGACTTTTGCAGCTTCAATATTCATGAAACTAAAGTACCACAATTAAACGATTTTTTAAAAGAGATTGTGTACTATTTCGAATTAGTTTTTGGGTGAAAAATCTATTCTCAAGGAAAATATATTTGAATACAATGCGTCTGATAAGTTACCGATATTGGTTAAGGCATAATCAATACTCACATTTTTAATTTTAACACCTACTCCAAAATTAGGTTGTACATTAGTAGTTTCAGAACCATCAAAATCTTTTATTTTCTGAATGTTTCCAATACCCGTTCTCAAATATGCCATTTTACGGTAATCTATTTCGAGTCCTATGTGCGGGTCTATCGAAAATGGATCAGCACTTATCAATACATTTCTTTGACCATCGGTACTGATATCTGTATTTACTTCTGCCAATAAACCAAATTTAGAAGTGATTTTTGTTTGGTAAGCAGCTCCTAAAATTAATTTCGGATTGGTAATTTCTATAGAGTTTTCGGGTATTTCGTTGCCTGTTCTAATAAAGGCATCTTTGGTAGCATCATCTAAATTATACGACCAAGTATTAAACGTAGTACTAATGTCTCTGGCCATTGCACCAAAACTAAAATGGGCTAATTTGTATTGAACTCCGAAATCTAGCCCAAAACCCCAAGCCTGTGCAAAATCACCCACACTGCGTTCTATCACTTTCACATTTGCGCCAATACTTAAGCGCTCATCTTTCATTTTACGAGCGTAACTTGCCATAAAAGCATAATCAACTGCAGAGAAAGAACTTATTCTATCGTAGTTTATATTTCCGCCGGCATCAATTAATTCGGTAGTATTCGGAATATCGTCCACCCCAAAACGAATTACTGAAAAGGCCATGTTCGATTTATCGTCAATTTTATAAGCCAAGGCACCGTAATCGTATTTAGCAATGTCGCCAAAATACTCCGCATGCATTAGGCCTACCTGTAAATTACCGGTCATTTGAGTTAAGCCAGCCGGGTTCCAATAACCCGAGTGTACATCACCAGTAGAGGCAACCACCGAATTCGACATTCCAAAGGCACGAGAACCAACACCCAATGAAAGAAATTCATTACTGTATTTTCTGCTCTGGCTATATGTTGTGCTGCTTATTGCGCTAAGAAGTAGGCAAAATAGGATTAGTTTTCTCATTAAATAAATGGGCCTCAATTTCATCAAATATAAAAAGATAATCTTGTTCTACTATATCCATTAATTCGGCAATGTTTGTATGCATCAACCTAACATCGGTTTCCGTAAAAAATTGACGAGTTAATCTATATTGTATTCTGTTTAACGCATAAACAATACTTTCATTACTTTGGTAGCTCAATAAATATCTCGATTCGCAAAAGCGCGCATAGAATTTCTCAAACTCGGCTGCATTTTCTATTTCATTTAACTCTAAAAACTTGATAATCTGATTGATGTCGCATTTATCTAAGCTTTCATAAAAACCAATTCCATTAATTTTATGATTAATAAGTAGCAAGGTGTCTAGCATTATTTCCAAGCCCACATGCCCAATCATAAAGGGTTTTACTTTATTATTTTCGAACGGAATGGTACGCATGCGTTCCGTTATCATATGCGATTTTTCTAGGAAATAAGCAGCTTCATGGAAATAATGGTCCACAGTTAAATGCCTTTTCCAACCTGCATAAATTGAACTAAATATTGAGTTCTCTTCAAATTTAGCTTCGTATTTGTGTGGATGTACATTCCAACGGCGGTTGTTATTTTTCACCAAATCGGGGAGGGCAATGCCTAAAATATAATAAGGATCAGTATTTTGTTGATCAAAATAATAATGTGATAAGTAGTTCATTCCCCTGCGTTGTAAAAATGCTATATTTGAAGCCTAATTTAATGATTTAACCGATGAACAAGAATTTTGTTGAAGAACTTACCTGGAGAGGCATGTTGCATGATATAATGCCAGGCACGGAGGAGCAGTTGAATAAAGAGGTGACAGCTGGTTATATTGGCTTTGATCCTACCGCAGATTCTTTACATGTTGGGCATTTGGTGCAGGTAATGACACTGATACACTTTCAAAATGCGGGGCATAAACCTTTTGCATTGGTTGGTGGCGCAACGGGTATGGTTGGCGACCCTTCGGGCAAATCTGAAGAGCGAAATTTATTAAACGAAGAATCGTTAAACCACAACGTGGCTTGTTTGAAATCTCAATTATCTAGGTTTTTAGATTTTAATTCTGATGCAGTTAATGCAGCAGTAATGGTTAATAATTACGATTGGTTTAAATCCTTCTCCTTTTTAGATTTTATACGTGATGTGGGTAAACACATTACCGTTAATTATATGATGGCGAAAGATTCTGTGAAAAAACGCTTAGAAGGCGACACCGGAATGTCTTTTACCGAATTTTCTTACCAATTGGTGCAAGGCTATGATTTTTACTATTTATGGAAAAACCACCAATGCTTAGTGCAAATGGGAGGTTCAGACCAATGGGGGAACATTGTAACCGGTACTGAGTTTATTCGCAGAAAAGATGCGGGCACCGCATTTGCCCTAACCACACAATTAATAAAAAAAGCAGATGGCACCAAATTTGGCAAAACAGAGAGCGGTGCAGTGTGGTTAGACCCAAAGAAAACGAGTCCGTTTGATTTTTATCAGTTTTGGATAAATGCCTCTGATGAAGATTCGGAATCTTTTATAAAAATTTTCACTTTATTAACTAAAGTTGAAATAGACAATTTGATTTCTGAACATAAAATAGATCTTGGAAAAAGAATTTTACAAAGAAAACTTGCCGAGGAGGTAACAAAATTAGTTCATGG
>JAGVEE010000011.1 GCA_020058405.1 Sphingobacteriales bacterium | reverse complement strand
GTTTTTATTTTATTATCGTTTCCAAAGGCCACCTAATTGTTTATTCAACTGAGCACTTTTGGAAGCATCTTCTTTTTCTTTTTTGTCTTTTTCTATTTTCTCATATTCACTACGAGCTTTTTCTGCGCCAGCGGTATCGAATTTTGGCTTCTCTTCCTTTTTCTCTTGGCTTTTTGCGTAAATAGCAGCACCAACCACTTTGCCTAATGATTCTACGGCCGCATTGGCTGCGTCATTATTATAAACTGCTTCTGGATTATATCCTCCTGATTCGTACGCTCCGCCGGCGCCGCCTTGATCAACCATACTTCTTTGTAGTTGAAAAGGCGAACTGCTATTCTTTTTTACTATATCTAAAGACATAGCTTAGAATTTAGGTTTTGCTCTTTGCGTAATTGGCTGAGCATTGTATTGTGGCTTGATGTTATTAAGTATAATACCATCTTTACCGCTACTAGACCCTTTCCCTTTTGGTAAGCCTGTAGTATCTAATGGGCCATCCCATAATACGTTTGCTCCTAATCCTGATAAAGCAGCTTCTCTATCGTGTTCAGCTGTTTTAAGTTTTTGTTCGTTTAAATTCATAGTGGTTGGTTTGATAAGTCGTAAGGTGGTACAATTGATTGGGCAACTCCAGCCGGCGGATTAACGCCTACGGATCTTGTGAAAGTTCCTGGATTAGCTTGACCAAACATACCGTCTATTGCTCCTTGGTTTGTAAATGCTTTTGGACTAATTCCGTTTGGTTGCATAGCTGCAGGATTTCCTGGAATAGGCTCGCTTGCCATAATATCAACCGCTTGGTTGTTGTATATGTCATTTATCATAACTGCGTCTTGTTTTGTCTTTGTTAGTATTCTCTATTGCAGTAATCATTACTGTGTCTGTGTATGTTTTTCCTTTCATTATAGTATTTCTACTACTTGTTGGTATATCTTCCTTACCAAGCATTATACGGTACATCTTGCTTATTAGTTGTTTACACTTGAATGAAACTTTATATATATTATATTTTTGAGTTGTGTGGTTTCTGGGTCTCCATACCACGATCCAACCTTCTTTTAATAAATTGTTCCAGCGTTTATTGTCCCAACTATATGCGTAAGTACCTATTTTATAATCTTGTTTTGTAAAGAAATCCATGCAATCAAAATAGATTAGCAATTCTAAATCGGCATCCGTTAAATCATTGTTTCGGCATGCCCATCTGCGTATAATCCTATAATGTTTTAATAATCCGAGTTCTTTAACATCGGAAGCATCAAGCCTTATCATAACACAACGACTACATCAGTTAGTTTGATAATATAGTATGTTTCTTTATTGTATTCTATTTTATGCCCAGCATGTCGATCATAAAATATAGTATCGAGTTCTTTAACTCCAACCACTTCACTACCAACATGAAGCACTTTTCCTTCAATATATCTAATATCATCTCGCTGGCTTTCTGCTAGAAGTAAACCGCCTTTTGTAGCAGTTGTACCTTCTTTTATTTTTTGTATAACTAAATTCTTACCTACTGCTCTCATTACATTCTCATATTATTGATTACGCAATCAGTTGACAGAATTGTTGTAGCTACTGATCCAGCATTTCTTAAAGCACTTTTAGTAACTAATAAGGGATCAATAATACCGGCCTCAATCATATTAACAGTCTTATTCGTTATTACATTAAGACCATAACCCGTTTTAGACACAGGATCTAATGATACAACATCAATGCCAGCATTCTCTAATATAGTATTAAATGGCGCTCTAATTGAATCTAATAATATTTCTTCACCTAATGTTTTAGCGTCTACGTTATATGACGCATTTAATAATGCAATACCGCCTCCTGGAACAATACCTTCTTTAATAGCAGCTTTTGTTGCGCAGATTGCGTCCTCAATTCTATCCGCTTTTTCTTTTAATTCTATTTCTGAATTAGCCCCAACTTTAACAATAGCTATTTTAGCTGTTAAACGAGCCAATCTTTTTTCTAGTTTAATTACAGTATTACTTTGTAAGTTTTCAGTCAATGACTTTTTAACTTCCTCAATAATTTCTAGAACTTCCGGTTTAGTTTCGCCAACGTGTAGAATAGTCTCTTCGTGGTTTGTAACGCTCTTAATACATGAACCTAATAATTCTGGTTGTATTAAATCTAAGTCGTCACCTAAGTCCTCATTTATTAATGTAGCACCGGTTAATAAAGCAAGATCATCAAAGATCTCTTTTCTATTAATTCCGTAGGTTGGTGCATTAATAACGTTTACTTTTATATTACCTTTTGATTTGTTCATTGCCAATGCCGACAACACCGTTTGATCCAAATCAGCGATAATAAGTAATGCTTTATTATTCTTTATAACAAACTCTAATACTGATTGAATTTGTCTTATGCTTTCAATTGGTGATTCAACTAGTAATACTAATGGATTCTCTAATTCTGCTGTTTTATTTTTTTGGTTAGTAATGAAATGAGTATTAGTTAATCCCATATCACATTGAACACCTTCGACTACTTGTAAGCTACAGTCAGGCTCTACAGATGTTTCCATCATAACGATACCGGTATTGCCTACTGATCTAAAAGCATCGCCAACTAACTTACCTAATTCAGGATCGTTATTAGTTGATATGGTAGCTATTTGATCTAGCATTTTGTCATCAACCTTTATTGATACACTATCAAGGTATTTAATTACATTTTCAATACCAGTATTAATTCCTTCTTTAATTTCTCTAGCGTTTGGATTTTCAACAGCATAAGCATTCTTTAAAATTGAATGCGCTAATACCGTAGCGGTTGTTGTTCCGTCTCCTGCTTCTCTAACTGTTTTTCTAGCTGCCTCTTTTAATAATGTTGCACCCATATTTTCAACAGGATCCAATAAGATAATTGCATCAGCAACAGATACGCCGTCTTTTGTAATAACTGGTCTACCAGCAGCGTCTTCTAAAAGAACACACTTACCGCTTGCTCCTAATGTAGAGCTAACTGCTTTAGCTAGCTTTTCTATTCCAGCGAACACTTTGTCGCTCGCTTCTTTTCCGAAGCTTAAATTTTTGACTATAGCGTCTGACATAATTTTATTTGATTAAATTGATATAGTTTATATATTACATGTTTTACGATAATCTTACCTGCTTAAGGTAAACAGTGACCTACCGTATTTTTCTAAAACAATTATAATAGCTACAGGTATTAAAAACCAAAGATACATCCAGTAGTTTGCTTTTTTGTCAATTTTTTTATTAATTAACTTTTTAGAATCTTCTCTTTTTACATTTAACTTTTTTACAGAAGATACTTTGCTTGTTACTTTGGTTTTGTCTACCCTAACACCTTTTTTCTTTTTTAACTTTATAATGGTATTGACGTATTGTTTACCATCAATAACCATTGGCTTTAATGTATCTAAAGGCTTGTATTCTATTTCTTCTTCACAATCCTCAGTTACTACATTATTTTCTTTTACATAAGTACCATCAACTTTTACAACAACGGCACGGTCAACTGTAATCTTAACATCCTCTTTTACAATTGCAACTTTTCTTGATGCGCAAGAAACCAATAGCAATAAACTAATAATTAATATAAGATTTTTCGCCATTTTTCTTTATTGCTTTAAGTATTTGTTTTCTTTGTTTACCAGTTGATTCAAAAGACACATGCACCCAATCAGGATTTGCGCTTGTGCCAAATTCCCATATTAATTGATCGAAGTTTAGATTCTTTTTAATATAATCAAAAATTTGAGCATTTGATATTGTTGTGCCGTCCATATCTATATCCATAGCTTCTCCTGAACAGTGTTGACTTGATACAGCCCCTTTTATTGCTTTGTTTAAAGCTAGACTTCTATAACCTGAGGATATATGTATTGGCTCTTTAAAATGATCTCTAATAGGTTGGAATATATTAATGGCTAACTTTTTCATATTAGCTAAATGGTCATCGCTTGGCATATTAGATATACCTTTTCTTTTTGCCTCTGCGCTGATAATCATTTCGGCTAATGATAGGTTTTTAGATAATTGCATTGTTTATTAATTTAATTAAATATCTTTGCTATTGTTTTTATTTCTCATTGTCTCGAATATTTTCAATCCGGTATATAATATTGAGAATACTAATAACACTATTTTTAAAGTGTTTTCAATATTTGAAAAACTTAATGCCATTGATATGGTGTTTATAATTCCTATTTTCAGATCGTTATTGTTCATGCTTAATTTTATATATACGTTCCACAATATCTGTCACTCCTTGTAGCGATATATAAGCTGTAGCTATTATCACCCAATCATTACTTTCTATACTTCCAGAAAACAAAGCTACGGAAGCTATACCAAATACCGTTAACTTTCTGCTAACCCATTTGCTTAAAAACAAATCTACTTTTTCTCTATTGCTCATTATCTTCCTTGACCTTTATAAGATTTTTTGTAATTCTTAGATTCTTTCAAAGTAGATGTTTTGGATTTTGCATGTACACCAGGTCTACTTATTTTCTTCTTATCTAACTTAATAGATTCGTTTTTTGCTTTAGCCATTATTCTTCAGTAACTTCTTCAACAATAGGTGTTGGTTCAGGTGTTGGTTCAGGCGGAACTGGTGGAACGTACTCTCCTGTAATAACAAGATTAAGCTGTTCAGCAATCCAATCCCAAGCATAGTTATCAACTGTCCAGTCGGTATATGCTTCGCCCGTCATAGTCAAGTTACCTTGAGCTAATTGATTGCCTACTACTCCTTCTACTTGAGACATTAAAGAATAATAAAATGTTGCAGATGTATTCAATGTTACATTTACTGCATAAGCATTTAAGATAGTTGCTTGTTGTACTGTTCCGTTATCCCAAATGGATACTGCTTCAATTGTTTTCATATTATTTGTTTGATTTTAAAATTTCTATTTCTGCTTTTAATTCTTTTATCGCTCCTACTAATATTGGTATAATTCCATTGTAATCTATACCTATAAAGTCTTCTCCTTCAATGTCTCCGTCTATTAATTCTGGTATTATTTTATATACATCTTGAGCAATAAATCCATATCTTATTTTATCAGGATTATTATTCATATTATATGACTTAGGTTTTAATTCTAATACTTTTTGTAGTGAATTAATTTCTAAATCTTGTATATTGTTTTTTGCTCTAATATCAGATACATTTGATCCAGTAAAATAATAATTACCATTATTATAAATACCTAAGCATGTAGAGGTTCCCCCATTGCCAAAAAAAGCTGTTCCATTAAAAGCCTCTATAGTCGCAGTACCGTTAGTGTTCATACCTATAGCACAATTACCAAGAACCTGCAAGTTGTAAGCTGGATTTGACCAACCTATCCCCACTTTAGGATTAAACCTTACAAAAGATCCATAAAATTCAATTGGATAAGCATTTGAGTTGGTATTAAACATTAATCCACCACCTGTTCTTCCATATATATTTCCTTCGGCTGCCGCGGTTGTAGAAAATAAAGTTATCTGCCCTTGCACAGATGTAGATGTTCCAGAACTTATAATTCCATTTACGCGAAATTTATTACCATTATCAACAGGCGATGTTCCAACAAATACATTTCCATTTTTAAATAAACGAATCTTTGAAGTTCCTCCTGTCTCAAATATTAAGTCATCATCAGAACTAATAGATACGCCTAAGTTTCTAATACCTAAATACCCTGTGTTATTTTGATTGTCAGTCCATTTAATCATATTCCCTAGAGAGGGGCCTAAAACTGAAAGCTTGTTCGTAGGTCCAGCCTCTCCTATTCCTATGTTTCCATTTGCTCTATTTACGCTTAAGTTAATAGAGGCTGTATTATAGTTATATAAATTAAAATCTCTAGTAGCTTGTCCCGTATCAGTTCCTAATCCAAAATCATTAGTAGCTCCATATCCATACAAAATAAATGATCCAGTTGGATTTGATAATTGCACACTACCTTTTACTTCAAGTTCTCGAACAGGAGCTGTTACTCCGGTGCCAATGCCTATCTTACCTCCGCTTTCCTTTATAACCTCTGTTAGATTCCCTAAATTTCTATTTAGTCCCATATTATTTGTTTTCTAAGATTTCAGGCTTTGGAGCTGGATCACCTTTTATAATTTCTCCGTTAATAATTTTATATTGAAAATTAATTAGGTCTATATCTTCTTCAGTTTCTATATAATTAAGTTCATTATCTTCTATATATGATTTAACAGGATCTATATAGTTGCATGTTATAATTATTTTTCCGTCATTATTATATATTACTATCATAATTTATTTTATTTATTAAACACCTATTACTTGGATCCAAAAGTTTGCTCCGCCATCATAGTTACCTCCATTATGTGTCACTCTTAATGTAGTACTGTTAGGCCTGCTTATTGACCAAAAACCACCAGCCGTACTAGTATGATTTATTATTGATAGTTCTGAAATATTCGTGTAACTATCATTAAACTGAACGCATTCTTTATATGCAGCATAGCCAGCGTTCCAGTGAGTCATACCTGCAATTACTTTATAAGCTGTTGAGGGGTAAGCAACAAAATCAAAGTAAAATGTATTAAGAACCGAACCGTTTCCAGAAGCATATTGGGTCTTTACCCCTTTATTACTTACAGATCCGTCAGGAAGTATTCTCATGTGGCTTGTCCCTGTAGCTTGAAAATCAAACCCATTTGCATTTCTATTGTCTAATACAAAATAAGCCCCTGCATCGTAAAGGTGTGTAGATACATTATTGTCAGATCTATTAAATTTAATAGCTCCGGCCGATCTCAACAGCATGTTTCCATCTAAGTTTAATTTTTCTGATAGTATAGCTGTTGCAATTCCAACATTCCCTGTGTTACCGTCAATTCTAAATCTTTCAGTTAATTCAGGCCCACCAATAGACCCATTATATTGAGATGTTGATAAAGTAAACACACTTGAAGCTGCTCCAGCTGTTGTGTTGTATGTATTTCTTAATACTACAGGATACGAAACTCCATTCCATACCTGTGTTAAATTTAATTGAGCTGATGTTGAACTTTGCGAAGATCCAATTATATTTACAACTGTAGATCCAGCATTATTACTTGTTCTTCCAGCTCCAAATCCGCCGTCAGTATTAACTGTTAAAGCAGACCCAACTCTAGCTATACCATTAACATCTAACTTATATCCTGCGTCTGTTGTTGTGTTTATTAGAACATTGCCATTTCCATTAATATAAAATTTATTAGTAACTGCGAAATCTAACTGGTTAGCTGAACCACGGCCTCCGCTTATAAGCAAACCATAAGTTGTATCTGTATTGTTATTATATCCAAAATACAAATTATGCCCAGATGCCAATGCACTGCCAATTTGAGTAACCCAGTTTGAATTTTCAGATCCAGAAACGTGCAATTTTGATGTAGGAGCAATACCTATTCCAACATTATTAGCACTAGATACCGTTATCGCTCTTGGTAAAGCACCTAAGTCTTTAGTTAATCCCATATTATTTATTTTTTAACAAAACTAATTCGTCTTGTAATTCTTTGATTTGAGCTTGTTGTTCTTGCATGGCTTTTACTAATATTGGAATTAATACAGAAGTTTTGATTGATTTATAAGTTTCAGCTTCTTCACTACCTTCTGCTTTTTCAGTCGAAACATCGACCATTCCAGGGAAAACTTCTTCAAACTCTTGAGCAATAAATCCAATTTGTTTGGTATCATCACCAATAAAATTAAAGTTTCTAACTTTTAATTGTAATATGTCTTCTAATTTAGAAGTAGCATCTGCGATGTTTTCTTTGTATTTAATATCTGATATGGTGCCGTAAGATCCGGTAGCATTAGCCATAGATCCATTTGACCATATAAAAAATTTATTACTAGAAGTATCCGATCCGGCTAAAAAATATTGTGATGTATTATTTGGAGATGCTCCGCCGAAATATATCCAAGGACCATAAGGCTGCGAGCTTGCTGTATTCGAAATTATTACCGCGTTTTCATTTATTTTGTCAGATCTAATTTCATGGAACGATCCAGAGGTATTGTAATAACTTCCATAGTTAGACATTTTAGTAAATCCACCTGAAGTGATACGCATTCTTTCATAAATAGTTCCGGAACGCCTTGTTCTGAACAACAAAATCCCATTATTAGCCGATTCGTATTCACCAAATATTTCAGCATAATTTTCAGTTGAGCCTAAAAATCTAATGCCACCACCGCCAGTAGATCCTCCGTTAATTTGAATAGCAGGATAAGATCCTCCTTCTAACTGTAAATTACCCCCGCTAAACCTACCCGTTCCATTGACGTCAAGTTTGTAACCAGCGTCTGTTGATGTTCCAATTAATACATTACCACTTGTATGTAAAACAAGATCACTATCGTTTTCTCTACCTGACAATGCTAAAGGTAAATAAACACCTCCGCTTAAATAATTAGAAGATATTAAGTGTCTTCCTGATGCGTTAGGTCTTAAATATAATGACTGCACACCTCCTGATTCAGCGACTTCTATAGCTAAAGGTCTAGAAGCATAAGCTCTAAACATAAAACTCCTAGACCCAAGAACTGGATAATTAAACCCCATTGCCCCATCACTTCCAATTATCATTTTTCTACTACCAGAAGTAAAAAACTCTAAAGCCTCCGAAGCTCCTAATATACCAACGCCAGTAGAACCAGACGAATAATCTGACCATCCTAATAAACTACCGGATTGTATTTTAATATCTCCGTTTGCTTTTATTCTCATTCTTTCTGTAGCAGAAGTGCTGAAAACAATTCCGCTAGTCGAAGCGCCTTGATTATTTACTATAGATAATAAATCTGTACTTTGGTCAAAACTCATTTTTGCTATCTCATATACATTGTCTGTACTTCTTAAAGATAAAAATGGGTTTGACGCAATATTTAATATATTTAATCTTGATCCTCCAGAAGACCCAGTTCCTATACCAACAATTGTTCCATTATCAAATATTTGACTATCCCCTAATGATGCAGTTCCTGTAAATTTAGCTATTTTATTATTTGTACCAACAGCGCCACTAACTTGATTAACATAGCTATCGATTACAATACTTTCACCTGCAGCACAAGCAAATCCTAATACAACAGATGTTCCATTAGTTGCTGTAAATTCAGCGGGGCTTAATTTAGATCCATTATAAAATACATCTACCTGACCAATAGCATAGTTTACACTAAATGTAGTTTGGCCTGCGGTTGTCGTAAATACTGTTTCGGTTCTAATCGATGTTGTATTAAATGAAGATACGAATTTAACAATACTTATCTGCGCATTTAACGTAGCCGGCGTAACTAATACAATAGTTGTACCGTTAGTCGCTACAAATTCATCGGGGTATAATTTAGAACCATTGTAATAAACTTCTACCTGTCCAACCTCATAAGGCGTTGTAAATGTTGTTTGACCAGAAGTAGCTATAAAATTAACCTCTACTCTAGAATTCATTGCAGTAGATACAGACCCATCAGCTTTTAAATACTGGTCAGCTGTTCCACCGTCTTTTACAAATGACCCGCCTAATACAGCCCCTCTTAATCGTGTAGTTGTTATAGAAGTATTTCCTAATGTAACTGTATTTGATCCAATACCAATAGCATTATATCCTATAACTATTTCATTAGTGTCACCGCTTTGATTTAAAGCTCTAGTTCCAGCTCCTATAAAAACAGAGTTATTAATGCTTAAAACACTAAGGCCGCCTGATGTTAAATTACCTGACGAATCACCAATGGATGTATTATAACTTCCACCAATATTATATGTTAACGCATATTTACCAACACCAGTATTAGAATTACCTGTTTCGTTATTTCTTAACGAACCACTTCCACTAGCCGTGTTATCGATACCAGATATATTGTTGGTTAAAGAGTATGCCCCAGTAGCTGTATTATAATTACCAGTAGTATTATCATTTAAAGAACTTTGCCCATAAGCAGTATTTTCAAATCCAGAAGTGTTTGTTGCTAATGCTAATTCTCCAAAAGAAGTATTATCAGCAATATTTCCATTACCGTTATTCCAAACTGTTTTGTTTGTATCGTTGAATTCTAAAAAAGATATTCTATTTTGTTTATTATTAAATGTTGTCCAATCTGTGGAACTTAACGCGCCATTTGTTGATGCACTAGACAAATCTAAAGACAACACCTGCCCCGCCAAACTTAATCCGTTTGCAGTTCCGATTGTAACTGGATTATGTAATTGACTTGTTAGTGCAACAGTTCCGCTAGCACTTGGCCAAGAATATGTTTGTGATGTATAAGGGAATATAAATGATGACTGATAAGTTACACCTAAATTTGTTACCCCAAAATCCAATCTGTTTGTACTAAAAGAGCCTATATACATTTCTGTAGCAGAACCTCCTTTTAAAGCAAGAGTACCATTAATGTTTGTTCTTGAAGCGGTAAACGTTTTTTCCCCTGTTATAGTTTCAACACCCGCTTTGTGTACCACCAAGGCATCATTAGCCGGCGTATAACCTAACCATTCTGCGATTGTTTTATTTACCCATAATGTGCCATTATATCCAAGAATGTCGCCATTGATTGGAACATCGGTTTTGATATCAACATCGTGGATTTCATTTAATTCAAATCCATTCTGTACGTTTATAAATATTTCACCATTATTAGCATTTACTCTTGTAACTACGCCTATAAAAACTAAATGAGCGGGAGCGTAAGGCTTATTTGCTAATCCATAAATAAGATTCCCGTTTGTTCCCAACCATACTGGATCACCCACTGTAGCAGCTGAAGTATTAAGCCCTGCTAATCTACC
Organism: Sphingobacteriales bacterium; assembly: GCA_020058405.1. Taxonomy (GTDB): domain Bacteria; phylum Bacteroidota; class Bacteroidia; order Sphingobacteriales; family Sphingobacteriaceae; genus CAJBVG01. Next base: position 1,731 of record JAGVEE010000011.1, on the reverse strand, counting down.
TATTTGTACAACATCAGCAAATCCATTAATAGCAACTGTAGCATTAAGTAATCCTAAAGTTTTTGAAGAAGTTGCTTCAGTAGTATTTGAAGCTAACCCAACAATTATATTTGTCCCGTCAGCGCCAGTTACATACACAGCCTGCCCTTTATTTATTGCAACGCTAGCTTTTACCTCATTCTGAACATCACTAGCAACTGTAGTTTCATTTACCCAGCTAACAGTGCTACCATTAGATGATAATACTTGTCCAGCTGAGCCATTTGCACCTGAAGAATCCTTCAGACCCGCTTGGACCTCTATATCACTTTTAAATTTCATATACTATGTTTTATTTTTGTACCAATACTCTAATTGGATTTGTTGGAACAGCAGAGAATGTAACAGTAATCGTATTCACACTAGCTCTAGTAATGTCTGCATACACGGTATCATTAGTAACCGTATCGTATAATTGTACCATAACATCTAATGTATTCAAGTTATGAGTAACCGTTGCGGTTGCAGATATTGTTGTTGCATAAGATATTGTTGGAGGCGTATATGTTGATGCTATTGTTACCGTATCGGTTGTGGCGTTTGTTGTAATTTCAATTGCATTACCAGCTACCAATGTTAGAGTATCATCATTCCCATCAGCAACCACTGTAGACTGCCCAGATACTGCAATATTTTTGAATATATTTTGATCTGAACCTTTATCAGTATTTGTTACTGTAGCTGTACCAGCAGAATAAGCAACCCCAATTCCAGATCCAGCATTAACATTACCTAAACCTACAGTTGTAAGTGTAGCTAAATCAATATTACTTTGAACTGTTGTCCAATCCGCTAAAGTAGTAGGCGTGTCTTTATTGGCTATTAATGAATCACCAACTCTAACTTGTTCGGAAAAGAATGATCCATCAACTGTAACAGTCCACATGAATCCTTTCTTAATTGTACCTGTTGGCGGTGAATCTAAGTTTGGCGTATTTGTGGCGGCGTCGTATCCGCCTTGGAACACTAAAGCTCCAGTTACAGCATTATCAACGTAAGCTTTACTCGCTGCATCTGTACTTGCAATCGGTACTGCTGGAATTGTAACTTGTCCAGAAAAACTAGATTGGCCAGTTCCTTGAACAGTTAATGTTCCAACTAAAGTAACGCTATCTTGCAATCCTATAGTTATTGAGCCGTTATTACCAGTGGACTCAGTGATTTTTATGCCATTTGTTGTACCGTTAAAAGTTACATCAGACACAACTTGTGTTGAAAGCGTTTGCTCAGTTAAACTTATTACGGCAGAGTTTGATCCGCCTGCAGCAACCGGCAAAGTGTACAATGCGCCTATTGGAGTACCCCAAGTATTATCACCTCTAAGGAATGTCGTACTGCTCGCAGTTCCTGTAGCTGATAGACTAGCTTCTAGGCTTATTACATTGCTCCCTGTCGCACTTAAATTAGCTAAACTAACAAATGTACTATTATTTAGATTTACTTGCTTTAAACCTATCCATTGTGATCCGTCATGGTATTTCAATGTATTTACATTGGTTGTACTATCAAGATATATTTGTCCTTTAGCAGCAGTTGGTGCTGTAGACGCAACTTGAACCTTTGCATTAAGCAGTTGGTTATCGTTGATGTTTAAATTATTTAAAAACTGTATTGCCATAGTTAGTTCATATATGCTTTCCCGGATTCATCTCCAGAAAAAGTTATTGTTAAGTTATTTTCGTCTATATATGT
>JAGVEE010000107.1 GCA_020058405.1 Sphingobacteriales bacterium | reverse complement strand
GTTTTTTCCTATAATCGTATTATATAAAACGTTCGCGTTAGAAAAATGCAGTTGTATGGCACTATTTCTAAACGCTGTTATGGTATTAGATTCTATAGTGTTTGCGAGGTCTTGTACGTTAGTATCTAAGCCTGATAAAAAGATACTATTATACCCTCCAGCAATTTTATTTTGTTTAATAATAGTGTTACTTACATTACTTGCAAACCTATTGGTAACAATGCTACCTAATTTACTCGCTATAATTGCATTCAAATTTGCAGATGAACTACCATTCGTAGTATCCATTCTAATCACATTTTTTTCGATGGTATTGTATTGTGCGTTGCCCGTTAATTGTATTGCACTGCCTATTGTTGTGGCAAGGTTCTCTATACACAAATTATTTAAATTAACATATTTAGAATTATTTAAGGTGATGGTAGCATACCTACTCTCTGTTCCTTCGTTAGAGGTAATTATAGTTTTGTAAGGATTTTTTGTTTTGGAAGTAAAGGTTAAAATATTGGCAATAGATGTGTTCTGAATATCTCCAATAACTAAACGCTCTTTGTATGTACCTTCTGCAATTTCTATGGTAGTTGGTCCACCTATTCCACATTGCAACTTATCAAACAACTCTGTAAAATTCTTAAAATTTCTGGGGCCATTACCCGCAACATCTAAAGTATAGGTACCATCTAAGCCCATGCAAACATCTACATTAAAGGTATCATTCTTAGCTAACAAATCGCCAATGTTACCAGCACTTATGTACACGGTTAACCTAAATGTATTTACGTTGGCACGGGTTATATAATTTTTAAAAGGAACTGTAAATGTAAGTTTACTGTAATTAGTTAAACCTGTAACATTGTATACAATTGCACTATCTGGCAATACCTGATCTACACCATCTATTTTATACCTAAAATAAATAAAACCGTTTCCAATATTTGGACCATAATAAGCTAATGTTACCCGCCAAGGTGTTGCTTGGTTTAATTTAAATACACGAGGACTTACATCAATTATTGCAAAATCTTCGCCACCTGGTGTAATTTCATCGGCACCAATATCTGGGTTCCCAAACTGGTCGCGTAGATCGCCATCATAATCAACATTTACAGTAGTAGTTGCCGATGTGCTACCTTTTTGGTTAAGCACTGTTGCGTACGTATGCAAATCAGTATTCGATAAAAAACGGGGGTCTGTACTTATCGATTTTTTATCGCGGTTATTAGTTGATTGTAATGCTTGCAAACCAATGCGCACTGCTCCATCCCAATAAGCAAATCCGTTTGTAAGCGCAGCAGTTGTGTCTAGTTTTTCTACCCAATAATTATTATGATCTGTACTTAATACCGGATTCGAATTAATTGATGATGCATTGTAATAAGCATACCCTTCGTTTCTGTTTATTAAATTATTGTTCAATACATTAATAATGCCAATGCTTGGAGTGCCTACTAAATACAGGGCGCTTGTTCTATCTACCACGTTGGCATTAACGGGTGCATCCATGTTTACCGAATTAAAATATACATTCACACTGCCACTATTCAACAAATAAATTCCTTTCGGAATTTCTGAACTAATGGTGCTGTTACTTAAAAAACCGCCTGCTAGCATGTTGTTACTAAGGTCTACTAAGCGGTTCGACGGAAAGCCTATACCTAAAACAGATTCTAAATAAATACCTGAGAAGCCCGCTCCTCTTACATAATTTTGCGATACTGTAATGATGCCTGGTAAAATTGTTCGCACAGATTTTAAATATATACCTGCCGATAACATATCTGCCGAAGGTCTAAATACAATTTTGTTTTTATTAATTTTTGTATTGATTTGGTTTTGCGCTAGTATGCCGTAATGCGATACTTGTTTAATATCATTACTATCTATTTGCGTTAAGGTATCGGGTATGGTGCTAAAACCCGCTGCTAAAATTCCATAAGTACCACCCGTAATTTTACAATTAGATATCCTTGCATAATTTACTTTAGAATTGGATACAAAAGAGTAGGTTGGTGCCGGACCAATATCTCCTAAACATATACCCGCAAACGCTTTTGTGTTCGATAAAGAATCAAGTACTACCTCGCAATTATATACCAAGCCATTGTTTGCAATGTTTACATATTGTATGCCAATGCCCGTATACTCGCATGTGTTTTTAATTTTTAAGTTGCGTAGGGTTGCTTTTTTTATACCATCAAATAATACGCTCGATTTTATAGTGTTATCTGTAACAATAAGTACATCTTTTTTATTGCTAAAACTTTCAAATTTTATTGCCGAATTTACGGCGTTTGCAAAATGTATTTCCGTTGATTGTAAAATGATAGGATCTGTATACGTTCCTTCTTTTATTTTAAAAGTTAAGTCGCCCCCAATACCATTGTGCCTAATTGCATTTACCGCTTGACCAATTGTTTTATAATCGGACGCCGTAGCACCAATTGTTTTGGTGCCGAGCATTGGTGCTTCAAACTGCACGCGCAAAGTATCGTTGCTGGTATTGGTACTTAACAAGCCATTTACTTGTTCAATATAAATTTCGTAAACGTTAGTAATATTATCGGGTAAGCTACCTGGCATTGTTATAATAGCCGTAGGATTTATATTTGAGCTTGAGGCTACTGGTATACTTACGGAAGGGTTGGCACTTGACAATTGCTCTACCCCATTTATTTTCCATTTTATACTTACAGATGTTATGGCTGTATTGCCTTTATTTTTAACTCTAATTTTTACTTGCTTTAATGCATTAGTATGCGGAGCCAATGGCGAAACTAGTTGCTCTATAGATGCGTCTGTAATTATTTGCGCTTGCAGTGTAGTATTATTGAACACCGTTACAAAGAATAAAAGGCAGAATAGCTTATTAAAGGGCAAATTAGCGGTTAAATTCATTTGGTATAGGTTGATGAGTGTAGAGAGCAAATATTGTACCTAAGAGCGGGGAGCAGGGAGCAGGGAGTGCAACGGAGGTGCTAGTTTGATTATTCGCCCTTCGTATAGTCGTAAAAGGCCTAAACACAGAGAGCAGGGAGTGCAACGGAGGTGCTAGTTTGATTATTCGCCCTTCGTATAGTCGTAAAAGGCCTAAACACAGAGACTCAGAGAGCACAAAGTAGCAAACTCTGTGTTCTCTGAGTCTCTGTGTTTAAGAAAAAAAATTAAGTTATTCCTTTATAAAAGTTCCTCGGAATTGTTGAGTTCCTTTACTCAATACAAACTGGTAAACACCATCAGGTAAAGCGGCAACATTAAGTTCATTGTTATGCAAGGTGCTTTGTTGCAGTAATTGCCCAAGTGTATTATAAATACTGATGTTTGCGTGTTCGAGGTTAGTGTTCAAATTAAACTTCAATACATTGCTTACTGGATTAGGGTACAC
>JAGVEE010000319.1 GCA_020058405.1 Sphingobacteriales bacterium | reverse complement strand
TCAACATAATCTTTAATATTTAAATCTGGGTTGTATCTGTTTGTTAAATATTCATTTTGGTAACTATATTCTTTATAAATATTAAACAAGCAAAACACTTTAGACTTTCCTATGGTTTTTTGTTTTATAATGTACCATCCATTGTCTAGTCTTCTAAAATTATTTCCTTCATGTAATTTTAAATAATTATAATCGGGTATGGCATTTGTCTTAGACCAATAAATTAATTTTTCTTTTTGAAAAATAATAGCATTAAAATTTTCATTTTTTGCTATCTGGGTAAATTTTTTCCAGTTTTTATTTTTGTTGATGGAGTTAAAATTATTTGCAATACTATCTATAGTTGGGTTATTGCAAAAGTCGTTCATCTCTTTATCATACTTCTGCAATTCAGAAGTAATGGATTCACCAACCGTATTTTGTACAAGTTCTGGTTTACTCCACAAGGTTATAAGTTGTACAAGTAGAATTACGAATACACTTATAAAGAAAAAATTACGACTATTTCTAAGATAATTTGACACTAATGTATTTAGAAAATAAGATTAATTACGATCGTTTATCTTCTCTACGTGTACCGTCATAGAGTTCGTATTCCAACAAACGACATTCTAATTTACTATTAAAGAATTCAATTTTACGTTCAGCTTTCAATCCCACTTTTTTTGCGAGGTTAGGGCTAGCGGTAAAAATATAACCAAAGTATCCCTTGGCCTCCTTTTTTAAATAGTCGCCCATTGCTTTGTAAATAGTTTCCAGCTCTTCGTATTCACCAAGTCGTTCCCCATATTCTGGGTTAAACATTACTACGCCTTTACCGCTAGGGCATGGGGTTTCTCTAAAATCTTCTTTTCTAAAGGTGATATGCAAATCAACACCTGCAGTTTTAGCATTAGATTTAGCTGCATGTAGGGCAATTGGGTCTAAATCGCTAGCTATAATTTCAAAATCAATTGTTTTTTTAACTGCCAAACGAGCTTCTCTTCTCAATTGCTCATAATATTCTTCATCAAAACCCTTAATATGCATAAATCCATAATTACTTCTAAGCAGACCAGGTATTCTGTTTAGGGCCATCATTGCAGCTTCAATTGCGAGAGTTCCACTTCCGCACATTGGGTTTACAAAATTAGAATTTCGATCCCATTTGGTGGCCATAATGGTTGCAGCAGCTAGGTTTTCTTGCATAGGAGCTAATCCAGGCTGTTTTCTATATTGATGTTTAGATAGCGTTTCGCCGCTTGTATCTAAGTAAATGGAAGCTTCAGAATCTTTCCAAAATAAATGAACTACCGTTTTATAACGCTCTGGACCAGAATTTGGTCGCATTTCCGTTTTCTCTCTAAATCGATCAACAATTGCGTCTTTCAATTTCACATTTGCATATAAATTGTTGTCGATGGTATCATTTTGCACATTAGAGGTAATAGAAATGTATCCATCAACATCCAATAAATCTTCCCAACTAAGCTGTAAAGCATGTTTATATAAATCATCGGCATTGGTTGCAACAGCTTCAGACCAAAGCCAAAGCACCTGATTTCCAGTGCGAATGTTCATATTTAGTTTAATACAATCGTTTAAACTACCTTCAATAGAAACACCAGTGCTCCAATGTTCTGTTACGGTAAAGCCCAAACCATGTACTTCTTCACTTAAGTAAGACGACATGTATTTCGGACACGTAATAATGATTCTACTTTCTTTTGTAAATGGGATACTCATATTGCAAAGCTAGGCATTAGAGAGCAAAAAGGCATTTATTTGTAAAAAATTAGTTTGAAAGGCATTTATTGCTAAAAAAACATTTATGTTTAAAATTCATTTGTTTAAATATAACCCATTGATCTAATTTATATGAGAAAATCAATTATTTATTCGCTAGCGGTATGTTTGTGCATAGCGGGTACTAGCAGCGATACTTTCGCAAAGAAAAAGAAAAAAGGCTCCGCTGCACCAGCAGCTGAAGCACCTAAAAAAGATGCTAAAAAAACAATTAAAGAAACCGTAAAAGCGTCTAAACTTAAAGATGGTTTATTTGCATTGTACCAAGACACTACCAATGGTTCGGTGTACATGAAAATCAAAAAAAGTCAATTAAACAAAGAATTTATTTATTTTAATTATGCTGAAAATGGCGCAGTAAGTGCGGGCTATTTTAAAGGATCATTTAGAGACAACGAGATATTTAGCATTAAAAAATATTATGATAAAATTGAATTCATAAAAGAAAACACAAGCTATTATTTTGATAAAGAGAATGCGATTTCTAAATCAGCAGATGCAAATATTAACAAACCGATTTTAGCAAGTTTAAAAATTGTAGCAGAAGATGGCGACGATTATTTAATAAAAGCAGATGAGCTTTTTTTAGTTGAAAGTTTATCGCAAATAAAACCATCACCAAACCCTAGAGCAACTCCAGGTTCGGCATTTAGTTTAGGAACCTTGAGTAAAGAAAAAACTAAATTTGCATCGCTAAGAAACTACCCACAAAATACAGACATTGTTGTGGAGTATGTGTACGATAACCCTAGCCCAACTAACTTTGGTGGTCCCGATGTTACAGACCCAAGATCGGTAACTGTAAAAATTCAACACAGTATAATTGAAGTTCCAAAAAATAATTTTGTGCCGCGTAACGATGATCCACGTGTTGGTTATTTTATGCAACAAACAGAGGATATGACATCTACGTCAGCAACACCTTATCATGATTTTATTAACCGTTGGAATTTAGAAAAGAAAGATCCTAATGCAGCCTTATCAGATCCAGTAACTCCAATTACATGGTGGATAGAAAATACCACACCATTAGAGTTTCGTGAAACCATAAAAGCAGCAGTGTTAACATGGAACATGGCATTTGAAAAAGCAGGATTTAAAAATGCAATTCGTTGCGAAGTTCAACCAGATTCAGCTACTTGGGATGCAGGTGATATTAGGTATAATGTATTAAGATGGACATCTTCTCCATTCCCTCCATTTGGTGGATACGGACCAAGTTTCGTAAATCCACGCACAGGAGAAATTTTAGGAGCTGATATTATGTTGGAGTATGTTTTCTTTACAAATCGTTTACGTCAAGAAAAATTATTTGATGCAGCAGCTTTAAATATTGTAAATGAATTTCCAGAATTAAATGCAGGCCATAATGGTTGCGACATTGGAAATCATTTTACACAAGCTACACAATTTGGAAACATTGCATTGTCAGCATACAGCGCTAGCGATATTGATAAAAAACAATACATCAAAGAATCATTATTTTACTTAGTGTTACATGAAGTGGGCCATACTTTTGGTTTAAATCACAACATGAAATCTAGTCAGTTACATGATTTAGTAAATGTTCATAATAAAGCAGTTACTTCTAAAATCGGTTTAACCGGTTCGGTGATGGATTACCCAGCTGCAAACGTGGCATTAGATAAAGCAAAACAAGGGCAATATTTTACAAGCATCCCAGGACCATATGATATGTGGGCGATAGAATTTGGGTATGCTCCTTCATTAACAGATGCAAATGCAGAAGCAACACGAGTAAAAAAATTATTAAACAGATCTAATGAGCCTCAATTAACTTTTGGAAATGATGCAGATGATATGCGTGCACCAGGTAAAGGAATAGACCCAAGAGTTATGATAGGTGATTTGAGTTCTGATGCAATTGGATATTCAATTGATAGAATGAAATTATCAAATAATATTTTGAAAGGCTTAAAATCTAAGTATGTTAAAGAAGGCCAATCATACCACGAATTGCGTAATGCATATTTAACCATAAGCGGCGAATACAATGTTGCGGCAGGAGTAATATCGCGTTACATTGGTGGTGTATATGTTGATAGAAGTTTCCCTGAGCAAAAAAGCACTGCAAAGCCAATGGCACCGGTAGCTTACGCAGATCAAAAAAGAGCGATGAAGGCATTGAACGATTATGTATTTGCACCAACAGCTTTTGATATGCCAGCAGATTTTTATGCTTACTTACAATACCAAAGAAGAGGATTTAACGGAGGTAATGAAGATCCTAAAATCCATGAGCGTGTGTTAAATATGCAAAAAGGTGTGTTAGCTCATTTGTTAAGCGCGAACGTAACAAAACGTATTGTTGATATACAGTTAATTGGTAATACTTATTCCTTAACTGAAATGATGCGTGAATTAACAGATGGAATTTTTAAAGCAGACGCTGCGGGAAATGTAAACTCATTCCGTCAGAACTTACAATTAGAATACGTGAACATGTTAATATCAGCAATTAAATCTGATGCATACGTTTACCAAGCAAAATCAAATGCCTTGGCACAGCTAAAAGCTATTAAAACTATGATGGCGGCAGGTGCAGGTAATGCTGAAACAAAAGCACATAGAGAGCACATTGTATTTGCGATAAACAAAGCAATGGAAAAATAATAGCTATTAATATATTTGCAATTAAACTTATAAAATGAAAGCATACGTATTCCCCGGTCAAGGTGCCCAATTTGTAGGCATGGGTAAAGACTTATACGAACAAAACGCTGAAGCAAAAGCGATGTTCGAAAAGGCTAATGAAATAATTGGTTTCCGGATAACAGATTTAATGTTTGATGGAACCGATGAAGATTTGAAGCAAACGAAAGTTACTCAACCTGCCATATTTTTACATTCGGTAATTTTAGCAAAAACTATTTCAGATTTTAAACCAGAAATGGTTGCAGGCCATTCGTTAGGAGAGTTTTCGGCATTAGTAGCAAATGGAACTTTATCTTTTGAAGACGCCTTTAAACTGGTAATTGCAAGAGCAAACGCAATGCAAAAAGCTTGCGAAATTCGTCCTTCAACAATGGCCGCTATTTTAGGTTTAGAAGATGAAAAGGTAGAGGAAATTTGCGCATCAATATCTGAAATAGTTGTAGCAGCAAATTATAATTGTCCAGGCCAATTGGTTATTTCTGGTTCAATAGAAGGAGTGAATGAAGCTTGTGCAAAAATGACAGAAGCGGGTGCAAAACGAGCACTGGTATTAAATGTTGGAGGTGCCTTTCATTCACCTTTAATGGAACCAGCCAGAGTAGAGTTAGAAGCAGCTATTAAAGCTACTACTTTTAATGTTCCTACTTGCCCAGTGTACCAAAATGTAAATGCAAAACCAACTTCAGACCCTGTTGTAATACAAGCAAACTTAATTGCACAATTAACAGGTGCGGTGCGTTGGACACAAACAGTAAAAGCAATGATTGCCGATGGCGCGAGTTCATTTACAGAAGTTGGTCCAGGTACAGTTTTGCAAGGATTAGTAAAAAAAGTAGATCGCCAAATGCCAACGGCAAGTGCGTAATGATGAATTATAATATTTCCGAAATCCATAGGGCTGTTGAAAGCATTAAGCCTTACCTTGATGAATACAAAGTGGTATTGTTCAATGGCCCTATGGGTGCAGGAAAAACAACATTGATTTCTGCGCTCTGCAGAAGTTTAGGTTCTACCGACGATTTAAGTAGTCCTACCTTTTCTATAGTAAATGAATACGATTCTCAAGCAGGTACCATTTACCACTTCGATTTTTATAGGATAGATTCAATTGAAGAAGCATTTGATTTTGGCGTAGAAGAATACCTGTATTCTGATAAACTCTGTTTCTTAGAGTGGAGTGAAAAAATCGAGGAGCTTTTGCCAACTAAATATTTAATTGTAAATATTGAGGTAATAAGTGAAAGCGAACGCACTCTTAACATTAAATTATACAAGCTTTAAAATTTCTTTTGCAATTAATTCGTTAAGTATTTATTAGTTTTGTATAAATACTTATATCCTATGTTTAAGAAAATTTTATTAACTCTTGGCTTGTTAATTGTATTGGTTTTAGCCGCTGCTATTACGTTGCCTATTATTTATAAAGATGATATTATTGCGAAAGTTAAATCTACCATTAACGACAATGTAAATGCAGATGTAAAGTTTGGCGATTTCAGTGTAAGTATAATTCGCAGTTTTCCGAACCTTTCTTTTAGCATGGAAAATTTAATGGTGGCTGGAGTAGATTCTTTCAAGAATGATACACTTGCAAATATTGGCGAGTTATATGTGGTAGTGGATATCATGTCGGTGATCAACAAAGAAACCATCAAAATTAAATCACTTGAATTAGATAGAGCGCAATTGAATTTTGTGGTTCTTAAATCTGGTAAAGCAAATTGGGATATAGCCAAAACTGATACTACTAAATTAGAAGTACCTGCAGATACAACAGCAAGCAACTTTAGCATTGCATTAAAATCATATTCAATTAAAAATTCAACATTGGTGTATGATGATCAGTCGCTTTCATTTTATACTAAACTGCAAAATTTAAACCACACAGGTTCTGGAGATTTTACCCAAGATTTATTTACACTGTTAACTAAAACAAAAGCGGATGAATTAACCGTTGGTTATGGAGGAGTAAATTATTTAAGTAAAGTAAAACTAGATGCAGATGCGGCTATAGATATGAACTTAAAAGATTTTGTGTTTACGTTTAAAGACAATGTAATTAACCTAAACGCATTAGTAATAAATTTTGCAGGTATGGTTGCCATGCCCGATACGAATATCGATTTAGATTTAACTTTTGACGCACAAAAATCTGAGTTTAAAAATTTCTTGTCGCTAATACCAGCAATATATTCAAGCTCTTTTGATAATTTAACAGCAAACGGAAAATTTGCATTAAATGGATATTACAAAGGAAGAATGAATGCTGTTTCGATGCCAGGTTTTGGTTTAAATGTTTTAGTTGAAAACGGAAATTTTAAATACCCGGATTTACCAACGGGAGTAAACAATGTGCAGCTTGATTTAAATGTGGAAGATAAGGATGGAGTGTTTGACCATACGGTAGTGAACATGAAAAAATTGCACATCGAATTTGGCAACGAACCTTTTGATGCAACTCTGTTATTAAAAACTCCAGAATCTGATCCAGACATTTCTACCGAAATAAAAGGAACCATAGATTTAGCAAACATTTTAAAAATTGTTCCGATAGAAGACACCAAACTATCTGGTGTTATAAAGGCAGACATGATGGCGAAAGGAAAAATATCGACCATTGAAAAGGGACAATATGAAAGTTTTGATGCGAAAGGAAATGTTAGCATTAGCAATTTAAATTATAGTACTAAAGAATCAACCTTACCATTAGCCATAAAATCTGTATCGTTTAACTTAAGTCCGAAAAATATAACGATGAAGAACCTAAAAGCTACCTACGGTAAAAGCGATTTTGCTGCGGATGGTACTTTAGAAAATTATTTAGGATTTGCATTAAGAGGAACGGCAATAAAAGCACGATTAAATTTTGGGGCGGATATGATTGATTTAAATGAGATGATGGGCCCGAGTTCCGAAGAAGAAGTTTCAACAGATACAAGTACTGCAGGAGTATTTGAGGTGCCAGAGAACATTGATTTTGTGTTGAACTCTAAAATCAATAAAGTATTATATGATAACATGGAGTTGGTGGATTTAAGTGGCACCATCAGCATAAAAAATAAAGAAGTTAATTTTACAAAAGTAGGTTTGAAAACACTTGATGGTACTATAACCATGGATGGTGTTTACAGTACAACTGATGTAAAAAAACCAGTGGTTGATATGGATTTTGCAATTCAACAAATGGATATTCAAAAGGCATTTAAAACATTTAATACGGTACAAAAACTTGCACCAATTGCAGAAAATACAACCGGTAAATTTAATACACAATTAAAGTTTAATACCATATTAGGAGAAGACATGAGCCCTGTAATGAATACCATTCAAGGTGCAGGTGTATTAGAATTATTAGGCACAAATATTAAGGGTTCTAATACCTTAAATAAATTATCGGATGCATTAAAAACAGATAAACTTAAAGAGTTAAATATTAAAGACACAAAAATAGAATTTAGTTTAGTTGATGGTAGAGTGGTGATAAAACCATTTGATATGACCACGCTTAATACCGTAATAAATATTGGAGGTTCGAGCGGATTGGATCAAACTATCGCCTACACAATGAAACTGAAATTGCCAAAGAATTTCTTAGGTGCAGCATCTACTAGTGTGTTAAACGGACTATCGGCACAATTGGGTAAAGTAGGCTCAAGTTATAACCCAACAGATGCATTAAATGTAACAGCCTTAATTGGTGGTGTGGTTACCAAACCAACAATTAAATTAAGCATGGCAGATGCAGGCGCTGGAATAAAAGGAGCCATAAAAGATGTGTTGAATGACAAGAAGAACGAAGCAATAGCAAAGGGCAAAGAGGAAGCAAGAAAACGTGCCGATCAAATTTTAGCAGCCGCACAAAAGCAAGCAGATGCCGTAAAAGCACAAGCAAGAAATTTGGCTGATGTTACTAAACGAGAGGGATATGCTGCGGCAGATAAATTAGTTAAAAAAGCAAGTAACCCCATAGCCAAAGCTGCAGCAAAAAAACTTGCAGAGAAAGCTAAAAAAGAAACCGACGAAAAATGTGCTAAAATTATAGCTGAAGGCGATAAGAAAGCAGATGATATAATGGTGAAGGCAAGGGCGGAAGCAGATAAGCTACTTAAGTAGTGAGTAGCGAGTATCGAGTATGAGGTATTGAGTAGGTCGCAGCTCGCTACCTCATACTCGCTACCCACTACTCGATTCCCGCTACTCCACAGAAGGGCACGAACCTTTCTTCTGGAAACGATAATCCTTCTCGCCTAGTAAATATTTTAAGCCAACAAAAGCATATGCATATTTATCGAATTTATTATTGAATGCAATACCTTCAATTTCATTATCGAGCCCTAAGTAATAGCGATAACCGAATTCTAATTCAAATCTTTTATAAATTTTTCTACCGGTACTAAGTTGTAAAGGAACAACAGCAGTGGTGCTTTCTGTTTCAATAGGAGTATAATTATTCAATTCAAAACCATTGTTTACAAAGCCTATACCAATGGCCGATTTATACTGCCAACCATACCAATCAAAAAGTAAATAATTAAAATTGATAGATAGATCATAGGATCTTTTTAAATCCGAACTTTCTACTGCTAAAGTTCCAATTTCTTTATCTAATACCGATGAAGAATAATTACCCATGGTTCGGAAGTTAATACTCAGGCTAGGTCGGTAGCCTAAAGGTTTTTCAAAATACATTCCCCAAGCAAAAGCGGAACCGTAGCTTACAAAATCTTTATTACCAACATAATTATTGCTTACTACGCCAGCATTTAACCCAATGTAATACGGCAAAGTGGAACGACTTTTACTGTATAAAAACTTATTCGACTTGCTGTATTGTGCGAGGGAAATAAACGGTATAATTAAAAAAATAAATACAATTACTTTTTTCATATTTCTAATTTAAGCAAATTGATTTGAGCTTTTCTAATATTCGAGCTATCTTCGTTCATGGCTAAATCAAAATCGGTTTTCTTTTGTCAGAGTTGTGGATATCAAACGGCAAAATGGTTGGGTAATTGCCCATCATGTGGGGAGTGGAATACTTTTGTAGAAGAAGTAGTAGAGAAAAACACTACTAAACCCGATTGGAAACAGAGTAGCAGCACTACGCGCTCTAACAAACCAATACAACTAGATCAGATAGAAAAGAATGCGGATGTACGCATCTCAGCAAAAGATGAAGAGTTAAACAGAGTATTAGGTGGAGGAATTGTTCCGGGCTCTATTGTATTAATTGGCGGTGAACCAGGTATTGGCAAATCAACTTTATTATTACAGCTTGCATTGAACTTAAAGAACCTCAAAATTTTATACATCTCTGGAGAAGAAAGTGAGCAGCAAATAAAAATGCGCGCCATGCGAATGCAGAACATCGAACCATCTAACTGCTTCATCTTAACAGAAACATCAACCCAAAATATTTTTAAACAAATTGAACAATTAGAACCACAATTGGTAATAGTTGATTCGATACAAACCTTACACTCAGCTCACATAGAATCTACACCGGGTAGTGTTTCGCAAATTAGAGAGTGTACTGCAGAATTGCTAAGGTTTGCAAAAGAAACAAATACTCCCGTTTTTTTAGTGGGGCATATTACCAAAGACGGTTCCATTGCTGGTCCGAAAATTTTGGAACACATGGTAGATACCGTATTGCAATTTGAAGGCGACAGACATCATACGTATAGAATTTTACGATCAATAAAAAACAGGTTCGGCTCTACAAGTGAGTTAGGTATTTATGAAATGCGTGGAGTAGGTTTGAGAGAAGTTTCAAACCCTTCAGAAATATTAATATCACAACGCGACGAAGAGTTAAGCGGCATTGCCATTTCGGTAACCATAGAAGGTATGCGCCCGATGTTAATAGAGGCACAAGCTTTGGTAAGTACCTCTGCATATGGCACTCCACAAAGGTCGGCAACGGGTTTTGATACTCGCAGAATGAACATGCTTTTGGCGGTATTAGAAAAACGATGTGGGTTTAGACTAGGAGTGAAAGATGTGTTTTTAAACATCACCGGCGGCATTAGGGTTGAAGACCCCGCAATTGACTTAGGCGTAGTAAGCGCCATCATTTCATCGCATGAAGATTTAGCCATCTCAAGCAAACATTGTTTTGCTGCGGAAGTAGGATTATCAGGAGAAATTAGAACCGTTAATAGAATTGAGCAACGCATTTCTGAAGCAGAACGCCTAGGTTTTGAGAAAATATTCGTTTCGAGATATGCCATAAAAGGAATTGATACGAAGAAGTTCAATATAGAGATAGTACCCTTAAGTAAACTAGAAGAGTTGTTCCAGCAATTATTCGGTTAACATTAAATTTAAATGAATTGCATTTTTATTTTTGGCTTTTACTATCTTTGCAGCTAAACAACAAATAAAATTAAAATGAAAAAAGTATTATTATTCATATCGGTAGCAGCATTTTTAGCAGCATGTTCTCAGGAACCACAAAAAAGCACAAGTACAGATTCTAAAACAGTAGAAACTGCAATGGGTACATTCGACTCTTATGGAGAAGAAATTACAGCAGACAGTGCTATGGAAGTAACTTCATTAGTGGCAGAAATGGGTAATGCACCTACTTACGATGCTAAAGTAAAAGGCAAAGTGGTGGATGTGTGCGTTAAAAAAGGATGCTGGATGTCCTTAGAATTAGGAAACGGCGAAATGATGCGCGTTACATTTAAAGATTACGGTTTCTTCGTACCTACAGATAAAGAAAAAATGATGGGTAAAAAAGTAATCATCCAAGGAACTGCAAAATTCGAAACAGTTTCTGTAGCAGATCAAAAACATTTTGCAGAAGATGGTGGCGAATCTAAAGAAGCAATTGATGCTATAAAAGAAGATAAAAACACACTTTCATTTGAAGCAGTTGGAGTGTTAGTACCACAAACAGCTGAAGAGAAAAAAGCAATCTAATATTCGACTGAATAATTCACGACCAGTTGTGCGATATTCCAAAAAAGCCAGACAATCGTCTGGCTTTTTTATTTGTGAATCAGTGAGTTAGCTCGATTTTGGTGCCACCACTTAAGTG